>DDTZ01000078.1:0-6642 GCA_002344565.1 Bdellovibrionaceae bacterium UBA2351
CACAAGGACCCTTGCTCATTGGGCTAAAGGTGATTATATTTAGGAAAAGCTATCAAAATCAAAAGGATCTAAAATGCGTTGGACGACAAAAATTTTCTTTATTTGTTTGGCGACTGTTTTTGTAGGTTGTGCGTTTAAAGGTGGAAAAAAAACATCCGTAGATTTTAAATATTGGACTGTAGATCATACTGTTGAGTTTAACTCTATCTTGCAAAAAGTTCCTTTCGGTTCAGCTCAAATTACAAGTTTTCAAGCGACCGAACGACGAAGTATTTTGGGTCGCGAAAGCTGGAACGTAAATCTGGAAATGACACTTACTAACGATACCGATGTGCCGCTGAATTTAGATGAATTAAAAAGTATGATGCTAGTCAACAACGCAGCGGTGGGATCAGAAACCACACCATCACCTACAGAAGCGGGAGCCCAATTTATAATTGATAAAACAAAAAAACCCAGACTGTTGATCTTGAAACCCAAGTCCAGCGGTAAAGTACGATTAGGGTTTTCGCTAGGTGGTTCCGATTTGGTAAATCAGCCTATATCGTTAAAGCTTGGCCCTTCATCGATTGTGGTCAAATGACGCACTCGTGGTTTGCGCTAACGCTTGGTTTTGATCAGAGACGATATTGAATCAACTGGACTCGGACCAGCGACCTCTTCCTTAAAAAATAAAACTTCAAGTACAAACTGGAGACGACTGGGACGCATCGCTACAGTTGTAATAACCATCGGCGGGGGAACCCTCATTTCCATTTATACAGGTATGCCTTTGCTAGCGTATCCAGCAGCCTTCGTCTTGGCAGGAGGACCACTTCTTGCGACCTGTCCTCGGAATGGACCAATTTTAGGAAGAATTGGTGCGAATAACTGGACTTGAACCAGTGACCTCTTCCATGTCAAGGAAGCGCGCTACCAACTGAGCTAAACGGCAATTTTGAACTTACAAAAAACGATTTCATACAGCTCCATTTCTAGGATTTGCGCGCCCATATGTCGCCGCCGACTGCGGATTTTACATCTGGAGGATCCATTGGAGCTTATAAATAGTAGTGAAACAAAAATGTGTACTCTCGAGTATTTTCTTTTTCTACTTGAACATTTTCAATTAAAGTCATCACTTCAAAATGGGGTCGAGGAAACCATTGAAATCCAGCACCCATCTTCAACTTCGTGGATGCCCCTTGTCCCAATGTCCTCATGCTCTGCCCTTGAAATAATGGAACAAACCCTTTCTTAATTTCATAACCTGCGCGAAAAAATCCGACATCTTTATCCGTTCCGTTATTTGATGACCGCATGAATTCGACCATGGAATACAATTTTTCAGTAAAACCAAAAGTTCCATTCAGTGAAAAGGCCTTTGATCGACTCCCCTGCCCCTCGGAGTTCAGCATGCTAAATCCAGCGCGATATCGTTCTTTAAAAACCTGATACAACGAAGCTGAATAACCTGTCTGTTGTTGAGCTGGCGTTGTACTTGATATTGACTGAAAACCCGCCAAACTGACAAATTGCAACTCGCCTTCGGAAATAAATTCTACCGTGTCCCGTTCTAACCAAGGTAGTAGACCGGCTTCAGTTCGGGTCCAAACATTATGATCCGGCAACCGCAGTCCAAAAATGGGCTCAAATCGTCCAGCACGAATGTGCAATTCCTCTTTGGGCGACCATAACGCGTAATATTCCGGACTGACATTGCGAACATCACTTTTCATCCGGGGATTTTCAATTTTTCCTAGAATCATTAAAAATTTCAGTTTTTCAAATACAAAACCTATCCTAACCTGGGCCTGCATCAAAAATCCCTCGTCAATATCAGCAGACTTCCCTTGGGTTTTGCGCGATATATATCGACTATCGCCTCCTAATAGGAACCGATCGAGAGTTCCTTCGGGAATATCAACAAGCCCATGAAGAGGCATCTCTTCACCGTTTCCTCCCCATGCGCTTATCAATTCTTTCGACAAACTTCTTCCGTAACTGTTAAGCAAACCACCTCCGCCGGGAGAGGTGTGGCAGGATGTGCAGTTCGCATATCCATGCCGAATTGTATCTGGAAACGCTTCAACATTCTCTAAAGAAAAGAATACCACCCAGACGGAAACAATTAGAAATCTTGAAATACACACGCCGCCCCCCTAATATAAATTACTAATCTAGAATTAATTGCACATTTACATCAACAGTCTCGCTAACTGTAATACCCATGTGCGAAGGAATATCTATTTTAAAATCAGATACCTTAATAGTGAACGTTGCGACTAAAGACTTCTCTTTGCCGTTATATGACACTTTCCCGTCTATCTTTTTTGTTTCGCCATGCAAATTTAATGACCCCGAAAAGCTTTTCTCAAAATCAGAATTTAGTTCGTCCTTGGAAATATTTATTTCCTTTAAAATGAATCGTGCTTTGGGAAACTTACTAATTTCCAAATACTTTTCTTTCATGTGCTCATCACGTAGGTCAATGCCCGTAGTTAAATGTTTTAATTCAAAGGAAAATTCACCATTAGCTATGCCATTTTCAATCTTAACTTCTCCCTCGGGAGCCTGGCCTTTAGTTTCACCCTTTATTTTTAAAAATCCCGGCTTACCGACTGCGGTAAATTTAATTTCTCCGGTTTTTACTTTTTTAATGCTCGGTAAGGTAGCAACATCAGTTTTAGCCAAGGTTGGCTGCAAAAACACAAGCACTCCAAAAGATAATATTGAAATTGCCTTATTCATTTATAACTCCTTTTCGATTTCGCTCTGGCGATCGTCACAGTCGTCATTACGACGCTTAATTTTTTGGGATAAATTTTCGATATAGAAGTTCTCGTCAATATTGGTAAATATCCCATTAGAAACCAGACCCATATGAACTTTGCATGAAATGGGGGGTGTCGGCGGTGTATTCGGCGGAGTTCCGGTGCCGTCGTTAATATTTTCAGGCGCCCCGGCTCCCACCCATGCCGTTAAAAATGATTTCATATTCGCTGGCAGTCCACCGTTAGGTGGCATCGCACCCGAGTTTACTACGGAAAGGATTGTTCGCACTAAGGGTTGAACATTAGTATAGTTCTCTAAATTGACACCGGCACGATTGCCACCAGCTTGCGAATGACATCGAAGACAATGTGGTTCAAAAACTTGACTTTTAATTGCTGAAAAACTCAAAGCGTTAGCGGCGGCCGACTGTCCAGCAGCGCTCTCTAAATTGGGCAGCTCAGTATTGTTGTAACCACAGCCAAATACAGAAATTGCAATTGCTAGCATTAAATATTTTTTGATCACGATCCCTCCTAGTATGGTAAACAAGATAAATAATCCATTAACTCTGTTACTTATTCTTCGTGACTTTGGGGGAATAGAATACGAATTTACTATTACAAAATTGGTATGATATGGTATGATTTAAATGTAAGAGGAAAATGAAATGCGCGCTACGACCCCTGGTAAACTAGAGTGGTCTCCAAAAGATGCTTTTGAAAAAGGTGATCTTAAGGCTATTATTCAACGAGTCCCTCCTCCTGGAAAAACGGATGATGAAAAGACTGCCCTCATTGGCTCCTTGGCATTTTTAGGTCGCTGGATAGAGGCCGAATCGTTAGCTCTGGCAGCTTTTCCTACACTTTCCCCTAAACATCAGGCACGCGTCGGTTTCTGTTTGTCGGTTGCGTTCACTCGTGCGTCTAATTTTAAATCGGGGAAAAAATGGCTCAAGTCGGTCGTGCAAAACCCAAAAACGACTCGCTTTGCTGACGTCGCACAAGCGATCGCCTTTTATTTTTTTTTTCAAGGGGATTTTCAAAAGGCATTTCAATGGGGGAAAAAATCTCTCCAGCGCGCTCTCGAAACTAATAATACATTCATCCATTTAGCCGCCATGGATATTTTGGCGCACTCACAAGTACAGATGGGACAACCTTCGATAGGCATTCGCCTTTTTGAAGAAGCCATTGCAAAAGCTGAACAAGGTTCGTTTTCCACCATTGCTTTGTCTGCACGATTGGCTAAACTTAGGTTTGAATCTGAATCCGGCTTAAGGCCCCATACAATTTTGAATGAACTCACCCAAGCGCTGAACCAATTATCTTCTGTGGACACATACTCAAGAGCCGGTCTTGTTATGGAAATTACTAGACAACTAACTCTGCAAGGAGATTGGCAGCACGCACGTGATTTTTTGAGTCGCGAAGCCACAACAATTTACTCGTTCCAAGATCGGCGCCAAGAAATGACTTTACTTTTAAGAATGGCGGAAATCTATTTTAGACAAGGCGATTTTGTTGGCGGTTTGCATTTCACAAGGTCAGCTTACCGTTGTTTAGACCATGTCGCTGACAAATTGTATGAAGCTCGGGTTTTGGGAATGGAAAACAAAATCCTTACCTACTTGAAAGATTCTGTATCCATTTCAAGGAATCAACGCCGTCTAGTTGAGCTGTCGCAGATTTTACCCAGCAGGATGAATTATCAAATTTTATCACGTTCTACTGATGATACCAAATTGACGTCCGCACCCGGCGAGGATCCTATGCACGATCTTTTTCTGCAAATTAAATCCGATCCGGAAAAGGGACGCCGCGAGCTCATCAAAAGAAACTATCTTGGTTTATGGCCTCAGGCTTTTGGATTACCTCCGGGAAAAGAAGCTTTAGTCATCGATGAACAGTCTCATATTATTTCAATTTCTAACGAAGGTGTTTTTCGCTCTACGGAGTCACTGCCCTCACGTCCACTTAAAATTTTGCAGATGTTGTCTCGGGGCACCTGCACTAAACAAGAACTAATTTCCAGAGTTTGGGGATACACTTACGACCCGCTCCGCCACGACAGTTTAGTCTATGCGGGCCTTGCCAAACTAAGGTCATATTTAGGAAAAAAATCCAATTGGATTGAAAATCTAGATTCCTCCTGGCGACTGAATCAAAATATCGACGTGATTTACGAAATCCAAATCAAATCATCGAAATTGAAGGAGAATCTAGTTTCATTTTCAGAAGAGGAAAATTTATACCTGCACCCCGATTTTAGCTTTCGGCAGCAAGAAGCATTAAAAATCCTCTCTACCAAATCTTTTTGGGACATGAAGACATATAGAAAAATATTTAAAGTTTCCACTATGACTTCTTGGCGTGATTTAAATGCGTTTACAAAGCACGGTTATTTGGTAAAATGTGGTAGAGGACCGGCAACTTGCTACGTTCCTCAAAAAAAGGGGGCCAAATGAAAACACAAATACTATTAACGATTGGTATCTTATTTTTTTATTCTTACACTTGGAGCGCGACTCAAACTGTTTCAACAATTTATGAAGTTCCCGTAACTCAAGACCTTCTAAATCATTCGAAGTTTCCAGTTGATGTTGAGATTGTAACTCATGAACAATCTAACCAAGTAACGCTTCGATATGCGCTGCCAGAAGTCCTTACAGGCAACACGGACGTTATGGAATTTACCGGTCGTCAAAAGAAGGCAGATCGATACGTATTGGACGGAGCACAAGGTAAAGCCAAATGTGACGGTTCCTCATTTTGTGAAGTTGAGTACACCGCCGCCAAAATGAACTTCAATTGGGCTCGCACTGAAGAAATCGTAATGTCTTCTAATCTTTCTGATACGGAAAAAACCGCTTTGTTGAAAGTAGCTTGCTCGTTTCACTCTGATCCTTTCGGGATTATACACTTTGAAAAACCTGTATTCAGACAGCAAATGCAGCAAACTTTAGCGGTGCCTTCCGGTTGCTCGGCTCAAGTTAAGTAGGACTCATCGGATTGTAGATGACTCTAAATGTGGGAATCTCTATGAAGATAGGATTCTCATTTTTACTTCCAATACAACCCCATAAAGAAATGATCTGCTTTGTGTAGACATTCATAAATGCTGATACGTAAATTAACGAAGGATTGGAATTTTCAGAACTGGGTTGAAAAATATTTTGCTTATCAACTTCGCCCTCTTTGGCCAGAGTCATTCCCACCCTGATGTGCGATCCATCTACACGTACATCCTCCGAGGGTGCGAAATACTTCAGCTCGACTATCTCGTACACAGCTGTTGTATCACCTAAACGATCGAAAACTTCAATTGATATCAAGTCGCCTTTGAATCTATACCCCTGAATATTGACCTGACAAACAGCTTTCGGATTTCTTTCGGCAGTGACTTCACCATAGAGACTATCCCCACAAGTCCAATTAACAACCCGACCGTGTTGATAATACGCATGAGATAGCGACCCCATACTCAAAGATTTAACATGAATACCTCCTGGGTTAACTTATTTCTAAGCTATTTGTCGGAGTTAAAAAACAAAACTCGTGTTAAAATATTGGTATGATACACATGGATAGGTATAGTACTTCTAAATTCACAAGGTCTGCATTTGGCCTTCTCCACAAGTGTTCTGGACAACGAATTTCTCTTCGGTGACCAGGACAATCGATCATAGAAAACGACAGAGGAACTGCAGTTCTAGCCGATCACTTTCTAACAAAACAAATAATATTTTTTTTGGAAATAGTAGGACTGTTTTTCATGACTTCTAAGGACATTTAAAAGATGGAAAGAGGAAATATTAAGGTACTTTAAAAATGGGTACACAAATGCATTTACCGAGCGAATGAATGGAACCGGAAAGCTTGTTCAGAGAAG
>DDTZ01000078.1:6851-6982 GCA_002344565.1 Bdellovibrionaceae bacterium UBA2351
CTTTTAAAAGGTGGAAACATGAAATCATTAGATACTTCGAAAAAGGTTACACAAATGCCTTCACTGAACGAATGAACGGAACCGGAAAGCTTGTCCAGAGAAGGGCCTTCGGGTATAAGAGCTTTAGAAAC
>DDTZ01000104.1 GCA_002344565.1 Bdellovibrionaceae bacterium UBA2351
TGCCAAGTCAAAAGAATCTTAGCGGTGGCTTGTTCTACCTGAGAGTTTTGGCGTACGCGATGATTGTTGAAACGAACAAATAGTGAACTTTCAGCATCCAGCGATGCGGTGGCTGATGCTCCAGAGGGAATACTTTGAAAGACCCAATCTGCGCAGTGGTGAAAACTTTTAAGTGTTTTCTCAAGATAAGAATTTTTTATAGACATCTTAAAATATCTCCACGTCTTTAAACAAACAGTAAGGTGAGGCATGTCCAACACGAATCAGCTGATTGGGCTCGCCTTTGCCGCAATAGTAAGAACCATATACACCCGATTCATTGCTGATCTCGGCTAATTTATTCCAGAACGGGACGCTGACACCGTGGTAGTTAGGATTTTTAACTACATTTTTAAGCTGACCGTCTTCGATCAGAATTCCATATTCACATCCGAATTGAAAATTACGACGGTAATCATCGATAGACCAAGACCTGTTGGTGGAAACCCAAATGCCTTTTTCCACTTTAGCAATCATATCTTTGAGCGCAATCGAGCCATGTTCTAAATTCAAATTGGCCATTCGGTCAATGGGTGGACGATTCCATGAACTCGAGCGTGAATTAGCTACGGGTGGTGTTTGGCTGCGTTCGGCAGATTCCAAGCTACCGAGGCCGCGAACCAGAAGCCCGTCTTTAATCAGGTATTGTTTTTCCCCTTTAAGGCCGGCATCATCGAATTTGTACGATGCTAATTCTGAAAAACGATCGGGTTCAAACGTAATATTCATCTTACCTGTGCCATATTTTAAATGACCAAAGTCTTCCATTCGCACAAATGACCAACCTGCATAGTTGCGCTCATCACCTAGGATACGATCTATTTCCAGCGGGTGACCAACTGTTTCGTGGATTTGTAAAGCCATCTGATCGGGTGAAACTAGCAGGTCGCGGACCTCCGAAGAACATGCCGGAGCATGAATTAACTCAATCACTTCTTTAGTGATCTGGTCAGAAAGTGGAAAGAGTAAACTGCGCAAGAAAATTTCGGCGCCTGTTTGTAGGCATAAATTGTGTGAGCGGGTTTGAATATCGCCTTGATCTTGAGCGCGCACCACTAAATCTAAATTGACGATAGAAAAATTTTGCAACCATTCCGAACCGTGTGAATCCCACTTGATTTCTTCGGTTTCTACAATCGAAGCGCTGGCAGAGCGATAAAAGACAAGAGGCGATTCCTTCATTCGCTGAGTGCAATCACGCAAGACCGTTTGAATTTCTACAAGTGACAACGTATCCAGAGGCTTTTGAATTTGCGAGCGATAGGTTCCTTCCGAGCGCGGACGAATTGAATGTGGAAATGGATAGGCTTTATGTGTACTCAAATATTTAGTTTGGTTTTTTGCGAACTCAAAGGCGCGTTTTAGGCCGTCGTCGGATAGGTCAGTCGTTGACGAATAGCCTATATGCTGATTGAACATAACTTCAATTCGTACCCCTGAATCAATCTGCGTCGAGATGCCCTCGGAAAGTTCGTTACGAACGGCCATGTAGGTTGTTTTTTCAGTTACGTATTTTATTCCTAAAAATTCCACTTCATTTTTATACTGAGAGATGAAATTTTTAATACGATTAGAGTGTGACAAGTAATTACCCCATAGTTCGGCAGGTTCATTTAACGCCTGCTAAATTAGACTAAATCTGCAGGCAAGGCTAACGGAAATTCGTTAAAAACAGTGCGTAAAATTATCCTCACTTCTGAGCATTGCTTTGTTGTCCGAATCTGGGTACAAGAGCTCGGTGAGCGCATATAATCCATTTTTTCGCGAAGAATTTTTAAAAACGCACTGGTTACCGTATCCAAGTGTTCATGATTTAAAGTATGCTGGGCGAGTCCTAGATATTGATAATACTGGTTTAAAGCTATTTATAGGCGGAAAAACGAAATCATCAATGGTAAAACGTGTGCCTAAGAAAGCCATGAAAAACTGGTCGACACTGGAATCCGTTCTTGTTGCTGGGGATATCGTCGGAGTTAAAAAAAATGGACACGGTCTCTTATTAGCCCCTTGGGGTCCATCCGAAGCGAGTGGTTTTACGCTATCGTCGGCACAGCAGGCAGGTCGGCGGCTTTTGCGACAAGCAAACTGGAATCGCTTTTTAGAGGGTGTAAATCGGTTTTTTAGAAAGAATGGCTTTTTGTCGGTTTCAACACCCACACTGGTGAATAATCCTGGCCCGGAACCCACAATTGACGTATTTAAAACCAATTACAAGCAGGGTAAGACAACGAACGAAAAGTACTTAATTACTAGTCCAGAACTGCACTTAAAAAAAATTGTCTCGCAAACGCTCACTCCTGTTTATGAGATTACTAAAGTCTACCGAAACAACGAGCATTCCCCAAAACACCAGCCTGAATTCTGGATGATTGAATGGTATCGCCCATTTAGTGATTTAGATGACATTGTGAACGATGTAAAAAAGCTGATTTTGTTTTTAGTAAAATATTTGGGATTGAAAAACACTAAACCAAAATTTGAGCACGTTTCATATCAAAGTATCCTTCAGACGTATTACTCGTATGTGTTTAAGCCGGACACAAGTTCCCATGAGCTCAAAGAATGGCTGAAGTTACAATCGATATATTATTCGGACTCAATGAATTTAGACGACCTGTTTACGCTGGTAAATTTGGAGCTTGTGGAGCCTAAAATTAATTCGGACAAAGTCGTATTTCTAAATCAATATCCACCCTACGCGGCAGCGTTAGCCAAATTGGATGAGGCTGGTTGGGCTCAGAGATTCGAAGTTTATTGGAAAGGGCTTGAGCTTGGAAATGCATTTAATGAATTAAATGACCCCAATATTCAAGAACAACGATTGATTGAAGATAATTTAAAAAAGAAAGCCAATGGGCTTGAACCGTTGCCGATCGACACGGAGTTTATAGAAAGCTTAAAACGCGGTTTGCCACCAACGGCAGGTATTTCGGTCGGCTTGGAACGCCTGTTTATGGCGCTATATAACGAATCTGATATTTCCCAATTGAAATGGTTCTAAAATCTTAACAAAAAAGTGATTGCTCTAGCTGAGAACCTATTCTTAGAATAAAAAAACCAAAACAAAAACATGTACGTTTTTTTAATAAAAGGGACTTTATGACAAAACTTTTGCTTCTTTTGACTTTGCCTTTGCTTTTGATCTCATGCCGTTTTTACGAAGTGGACCCAGGTCGTTTGTATCGCGCTCCTCAACCGTCGGCTGCTGACTTAGAAAAATATATTAACGAAAATGGAATTAAAACCGTAATTAATCTTCGCGGTGAAGGTACCGGAAACAGATGGTACGATGAGGAAGTGAAAGTGCTTAATAAGTACAATGTTAAGCTGGTGAATATCGGCATGAGTGCAAAACGCTTACCTCATAAGAATGACCTTATAAAATTAATGGACACGTTTGAAACAGCAGAAAAGCCAATGTTGATCCATTGCCGTGCCGGTGTAGATAGAACAGGTGAAGCAGCCGCAATGTATGAAATGATGTACATGAATAAAACTAAAGAAGAGGCGCTGGAAATGCTGTCGCCAAGTTTTGCTCACTTTGAGCAGTTCATGCCAGCAAAACGTTACTTCATTCGCGACTTATGGCAGGGTGAAGATTGGGCACGTGATCAATATGACCCATGTGTGAATGACTATAAGTTCTATGATAAGAACAATCCAAACTGCACAAACTCGATTAATACAAAAGAAGAAATTATTGGAACAGAAAGCGATACGTAATCGTACCGCTTTGTTTTAGAAGAATGTCCTATTTGGCGGCTTGTATGACACCTGTTGGGAATTTCCCTTTAGCTGTCAGCAAGCTGTTGTCTTGTTTACCCTGACATAAAGGGTAGTACCAAATGTGACTCGCGATTGTTTTTGCCTTTTGAGAACGTCCCTTGGGGCGTAGCACTTCCCAGTATGAGCCTTCAAAAAACACTTTGTTATTGTCGTCGACCTGATTATGAATCATGTTTAAACCGCACGCCAAAGATCGGCTGCTCGTTTTTGAATCATTTTTTCGGCAATTACGTTCGTAGTCTTGCTCTCGACCTAAATGAAGTTGCAGGAGTCCAAAAGCAGTTCCGTTGGGGCCTTTTGCAGAAGCCGAAATGTCACAGGAACTTTCAAAGAAAACCATCGCATCAATAATTCGAAGTAAAATGATCTTCTTTTCCTCGTCTGCTAGATTGCGGAAATTAGGGCAGAATTTTACGATATCGCTTTTGTCCTTAGGGTCAAAAAATAAAGGATATTTCGCCGGAGTGAGCTCGTTTAAAACAATGTTTCTCCAGTTACGATTTGCTGGAGGAGATACGCTAAACTCTTCGCAATAATAGTTCGATGTATAGGCCGAGTGACCTTGATTACTCTGGCTATTCGAAAAGCAACTTGTCAAATATATGAACACGAAAAAAATATATGTTCTAGTCCCCATGTTAACCACCACCCGATGAGCAGTATTACAAGTTCCGTTCCCGGCGAAATTCGCTAGTTTGCTTATGGACTAACTGAATTATGAAAAAAAGAAAGGATGGACTGCAAATTGAGCGAACCGTTTGGCGAGGGCCGCATAGGTTTGAGATCTGACGATTGGCGTTCCCGCCCCGTTTAGAGTTTGAGTACTAGGACGGAAGGTCTTGACAGTCTTTCGAAAAAGTAATTACGTCGTTTGTCGGACTTTTTTTAATATAGGTAGGTATGTGGTGAAGATTATTTTGTTAGGGCCTCCAGGTGCAGGTAAGGGTACACAAGCTCAAGTATTGAAGGATAAGTTTAACATTCCTCAAATTTCTACCGGCGAAATCTTACGTGCTGAAATTAAAGCTCAGAGCGACCTTGGTAAAAAGCTTAAGGCTATCGTGGATTCAGGCGCTTTAGTTTCTGACGATATTATTATCGAAATCGTTCAAAAGAAAATTCAATCTCCTGAGTGTGCTAATGGATTTTTGTTCGACGGTTTCCCTCGTACATTGCCTCAGGCCGAAGCTATCAAAACAGCTGGAATTAAGATTGATCATGTCGTGGAAATCACAGTTCCTGATGCGGAAATTATTAACCGTATGAGTGGTCGTCGTGTTCACTTAGCCTCTGGTCGTACGTATCACATTGAATACAATCCGCCTAAAAAAGCTGGTTTTGATGATGTGACAAATGAAGCGCTCGTTCAGCGTGACGATGATAAAGAAGAAACAGTGAAGAAACGTTTGGATGTGTATCATCAACAAACTAAACCTTTAGTTGAGTACTATGAAAAATGGGCGAAAACTGGGGATTCAAAGGCACCTAAATATCACCGTGTTTCTGGTGTAGGTGAAATTTCGAAAATTACTCAGGATTTAATAAAAGCGGTTGATTCTAAATAGGGACTGAAAAATCAAAGTACAAATTAAAAAGGCTTTCCTCGGAAAGCCTTTTTTTATTCATTAACCTTTTTTAGGTTCGTTAATATCTTCCTTGAGCTCTTTGCCTACTTTAAAGAATGGGATCTTCTTTTCATCCACTTCGATGATTTGACGTGTGCGTGGATTTCTAGCTTTGTAAGCAGAATATTTTCTATTTACAAATGAACCAAAGCCACGGATTTCAATGCGATCGTCTCGAAGAAGAGATTCAATCATAGTATCAAAAATAGTGTTCACTACGGTTTCTGCTTTTACGCGAGTGATACCCGCTTTTTCCGAAATTTTATTAATCAGATCTGATTTAGTCAGTGGCATTTTATATCCTTTGGAATGGCGCTAACTATTCGATTATATAAACTTTTTTCACTTGGGGAAGGGTTTTCTAGATGGACTAAGTGCATTACGCACTAATTTGGACGGACGCCCAAGATTTTAGAGTAGGCAGTTGAGATTCCATTGATCATTTTCGTACGATCGAACATTTCTAAGACTTTTTGTCTTGCCTTTTCACCCATTTCATCAATAGGAAGCGTGCCTGAAAAAATCTCGATAATAAGATTCGCCAGTGATTCGGTATCCGCGGGCCGGATTAGGAATCCATCCATGCCATCTTCAATGATGTTCGACAAAGGGCTCACTTCGGACCCAATGATCAGTTTTTTTTGTGACATGGCCTCGATTTGGGCAGGTTCAAGTCCAGTTGTTCGTGAACTTAGCGTCACAAAGATATCGCATAGAGAAATGTAGTCGAATAATTCTTGTGATTTCAATGCGCCGGTTAGAATGACTCGACTTCCAAGTACGCGGTTCAAAATTTCCAGCTCAATTTGATTCATGAGAGGGCCTTTGCCGACAATAATCAGATGAGCATTGGGTTTTTTTAGGGCCACCTTTTCAAACGAGATTAGGATGTTAATGATTTCATCCATTTCCGTCATATCAGATAAGGTTAGGGCCACTTGGGAAATTTCTGGCAACCCCAAATTCCTTTTTAGTTCCAATGGTTTTTCTCTCAGCTCGAGGTCGCCAATTTCTACCCCATATGGAAGCGAATAAATATGAAAATCGGGATACAAATAATATCGCTCCAGCATCACTCGTTGCTGTGGATGATTTACGAAAATGGCATCAGCATTCTTTAATATTTCGCGATCTTTTTTAAAATACGTCGATACGAATTTATACAACAAAGCCGCAAACGTGGTTAGAATGCCGCCGACGGTTTCTTGGCTCATACCAATGATCGAAAATATCTGTGAAATTTGAGTTGCCTCGACGTCGAACGCGAATTTGATTTTTAGCGCTTTTCGATTTTTCGCAATTTTTAGTCCGGAAGCATCCAGGCTGTGTACGATATCGAAAGGTTTGGCTTTATGAAGCTCTATAAATTTTTGATATACTGACTCTTCAAAAGATGTCCGAATAAAGGGCGAGCCAAGATCATTCAGGAAATAGGCTTTCACGCCTTCGCGTTCGATCTCGAATTTATTCATCGGACTGGAATAAGAAATAACAGTTACTTTAAAACCGCGCTCCACTAAGCCCGTCGCGATCGACCAAATGTAACCCATATCGGTTGAACGACTCATGATTTGAAAGCGACGGCTGATCAGGCAAATGTGAATATCTCTAGACAGTTTTTTCATTTTGCGTACTCGTTGCTTTGGAAATGAGGCGGTTAAATTCGTTCACACTTATATCAACGAGTGCGGCTGTATCGATATCGCTATCGTTAGAATTGGAATCTGAAAGCGAGAAGTTCTGAATAAAATTCAGAACACCATGCTTTTGCATTACAGATGCCATGGGGTTATTCTCCCATAAGTCGGGATACAAGCGCACTTGACTGTGATCCATTACAATTTTCAATTTTCTATTTAAGCTAAATTCAAAGAACTGAATGCATTCTTCAAGCTCGAAATCAAGGCCGGCTAACCACAAGGTAAAATTACCTTTTGGAATATGTTTTAAATCATTTTGGTTTGAACCAAGCGGTAAAAATCTCCAAGGTTGGGCGTGCTCGCGAGTCAGAGTGTAATTTAATCTTTTAATCTCGCCCGCAGACCAGGACTCTAGATCCACCATAAATAATATCGAAAACTTTTTAGCCAGCGCAATCACAACATCTTCGTTAAAACAATGGCGCTTCAAAGGTACAAGCATTTGGTAATTTTTAAATTCTTTTTGTGTCCCGGCTGAAATATCCGGGAGAGAGTTTGCTTCTGACAAACGCAAAATTGGAGGTATCACGCCTTTTATTTGATGCCGACTGCGTGCGTGCAGTCCACGCAGATGATACAAGAAGGTGCGATGTGGGCCGGTTACGATATCGGCGGCATATACTAATTTTTTTGCGCGTTTAAGTTTTAAAAAGCTATCTTCCGATAGAAAAAATTGGACGGAAAATAATTTTCCAAATAAATGCGCTAAACCGGCAAAAAAATCAGCAGTCTTGATAGCGGCGGGGGAGTCTACAAATACATGAACGATATCAGGGTTGATGACCATGAAAGATGGAAAAAATTTGGCCAGTTCAAGAAAGTTCCATCGTGAAAAGTAGTATAGGGTGTCTGAGTGCGATAATCCCACATTCTTTTCTGACTGCGAAGTTAGGACGGTAAACTCATGTCCTGAGCGGCGAATAATTTCAATTTGGTTCAGGCTGTTGGCTGTTAACTTTTTTGTTATGAAAAGTATCTTAGCCATCGGATTAAATTCCTAAGGCTTTGAAAAGATCATTTAAGATCTTCTTATTGGCTTCCGGAATAGGACGAGTTTTTAATTCTTGAGGGTAAATCCATTCAAGCATCAAATGATGTTTAGCTTTGGGTTCGCCTTTCCAATAGTTAACTTCGTAAAATAAAATAATGATGCCAACATCGCCGTAAGAATGAGTGCACGCCAATCGAAGTGTTCCGATCTGTGCTTCAATTCCTAACTCTTCATTAAGTTCGCGTTGAAGGGCTTGTTCCGGAGTTTCGCCAATCTCAATTTTGCCACCTGGAAATTCCCACAAACCGGCTAAGGAGTGGTTTTCAGGGCGTTGACCAACCAGGATCTTTTGATCTTTCTTTAAAAATCCAGCAACGACGGGTATCCAGTTGATTTTTTTCAGTTTAGTCCGCTTCATCAATATCCAGTGTACTGCAGAGGACCCCGAAATCAAAGGTCAAAAAGAATATAAATTACTATGGCTAAACGCTTATATTGAATTCTGGTATTCGCGTGCAATTTTTCGGAAAATGAACGGTCCCCGAAAGATTAGAGAGCTATACAGCTGGCATAGGTCGGCCCCGAGGGCCATGCGTTCGTGAATGTCCTGACCAGTGCTTATACCGCCAGCATTTATGATTAATTTATTGTTGCGATGCATGCCAAGAATAGAGATCGCGTTCTTCAGTGTTTCCATGGAGCTGATCGAAAGCGGTTTGCCGGAAATCCCACCCTCTACGGGATAGGGAGATGGAGTCGGGCGTTGTACGGTTGTGTTAGATATAATGTAGCCGTCCACGCCTTGGTTATGACTAGCGCCTAGGATAGTTTCCAACTGTTCGTAGGTTTCGTCCGGACTAATTTTTAAAAGCAGAGGGCGATTCACTCGACGAGACTCATCGCCGAGCTTTTCCATAAGTGGTTCGAAATAGTCTTTAGTAAACAACTGGCGAAGTCCTGTCGTATTCGGACTCGAGATATTAACTACAAAAACATCGCATATCGAATACATTTGGCGCATCAAGAATAAATAATCCTCATGAGCACGTTCGTTAGGAGTCGTTCGATTTTTACCAATATTTAGGAAAATCGGAGTCGTGCGATTTTCAAAATGCTTTTCAACTTCAAGCAACACAGCTTTACAGCCGGGACTTGGAAACCCCATTTTATTCCAAAGGGCCTGAGTGTCTTTAAATCGATCCATTATTTTGCCAGGATTCGGTTGTTGTGGGTGAGGCGTCACGGTTCCCACCTCGACAAAGCCTGCGCCCAAATTCCACCATGCATCGATCGATTGTCCTGATTTATCAAGGCCGCCGGCAATACCTACAGGGTTGCGGAAATACAGATGGCGCCATTTACGCGAATGCCAGTCGCTGGGCTCGCTCGAGTGGTCAGAAAGGAAAACTGTAAGTTTCAAAAAAAATGGAAGCCAATCGTGTCCTGCGGATGGCGACATCCACAGCCATGGCTTCCATAAATCTAAAGCATTTTCGAACGCTCTATTCATTAGCGAGGATATAGACCACGAAGTAACATTGCTTTTTCAAGGCGTTTGATGGAAACGGCCATAGCCGCGCTTCTCATGTCGCAGTTCTTTTCAATTTTGAATTTCACTACGTTATCGAACGCTTTGTTGATGATTGATTTTAAACGGTTGTCGATCTCGTTTTCGTCCCAGAAGAACGACATGATATCCTGTACCCATTCAAAATAAGAAACGATCACGCCGCCACCGTTGGCAACAACGTCCGGAGCGATAAAGATTCCGCGTTTGTGTAGAATTTTTGTAGCCGGATTCGAGATAGGCCCATTCGCACCTTCAACGATAACCTTAGCTTTAATTTTTTCTGCATTGTGAAGATCGATTTGGCCTTCAAGTGCGCATGGTAAAAGTGCATCACATTCAAGTTCAAGAAGGGCTTCATTTGTGATCGGTTGTGATTTTGGGAAATCTTTTACAGTTTTGTGAGTCTTCATGTATTCGATTAATTCAGGAACATTGAAACCATCGCCGTTAAAGATACCGCCGTTAACATCGCTCACCGCAATGATTTTAGCGCCACGTTGGTGGGCGAATAGGGCCGCGAATGAACCGACGTTACCAAAACCTTGAACTACGATTTTTGAACCTTCGAACGGAATGTGGCAATGCTCGAATGCTTTTTCAGTGATGAAAACAACACCTAAACCCGTCGCGTGATTACGACCAAGTGATCCACCGATTTCAACTGGTTTGCCAGTTACCACGCCAGTTTGTGAATAGCCACCGTACTCTTGCGAGTATGTGTCCATCATCCACGCCATTGTTTGTGAATCCGTGCCCACATCGGGAGCTGGAATATCTTTAGTTGGACCGATGAACGAGCCGATTTCAGATGTATAACGACGAGTTAAATTTTGTTTTTCAGTACGAGATAACAAATTTGGATCTACGCACACGCCGCCTTTAGCGCCGCCCAGAGGAAGACCAAGTACAGAATTTTTAAATGTCATCAAAGCTGCAAGACCAACCACTTCTGGAAGATCTACGTTTTGGTGATAACGGATGCCGCCTTTATAGGGGCCCAATGTAGCGTTGTATTGAACGCGATAACCAGTGAAAACTTTCACTGAGTAATCGTCCATACGTACCGGAACAGAAACCGTCACGCACTTGCGAGGTTTTTTCAAACGTTCTAAAACGTTTTTGTCGCAATCGATAAGTAGCGCAGCTTCTTCTAAGTTTTTTAAAGCATTTTGAAATAACGGACCATTTAAGTGTCCTTCAATTTTCGAGTGTTCACTTTGGTTATAAGATAAGCTCATGAGATGTACTCCTTAAAGTGAGTACATGGTAGTAAAGTAAAAACTCGTAGTCATCAAAGATTTTTGGCAGAGCGTGTTTAAACGCCTCAACTGCTTCGTTGGAGGCAAACCAAAATCCCTTCGACGTAGCGCTGCTACGCCTACGGTCTTTTGGCCTGCCTCCGCCTCTCATTTGAGGCGTTTAAACGCGCTCTGCTTTTCTTTAAAGCTTAGTTTGTAGGCTTAAGCCGTTTTTGATCATTTCTTAGGCGGGAATAGGCGAGTTTTTCAATTTCCTTTGCTAGGAATAGATTTTCAGCCATTAGAGCGTAAAAATCCTGTGAGGAAATTTCTAGAACGAGACATTCCGTCTGAGCTTTGGCTGTTGCGGTACGAATGCCTTGATTGACGAAGAGGGACATTTCGCCGAACGAATCTCCTGCGGAAAGAACATTGATGGTTTTGCCATTTTGCATGATTGTCATGGAGCCTTGGATTAGGACATAGAAGTGGTGTCCAGGGGTACCTTCTTTAAACAAGATTTCATTGGCTGCGATGGTTTTCAATTGGCCACGATGAATGAGTTGATCAGTTGTGTCCTCGGGAAGTATAGATAGAACAGGCGAGCGCATAATTCCGTGGATAACCCAAAATCGATGTTTCAGTGATTCGGCTACCTCTTTGCGGATCCATTGATCAAAAACTGAAGGAATGTAAACTATTTTCAGAACCTGAATATCACTGAGCGCAACAACATCGGCTAATCGAGGCTCATTTAGAAAGAAAGCGTACTCACCGAACAAACACCCAGGAATTAATGTAGCGACTCGAAAGCGTTCTCCGGCTGCGTTTTTTTTGTAAATGCCGACCTGCCCTTTAAGTAACACGTACATGTCCCGATCTACGCCGCCTTCTTGAATAAACATATTTTGCTTGGCTACTGAATAAGCTTTGGAGTTAGCTAACATAAAGTTCAAGCTGTCTGGTTTTAGTGATCGAAAGAAAGGTAAATTTTTAACCGAGTTTAAATCGACGTCTTGAGGTTTAATTTCGGGATGTAAGTTAGTCTTATCCGGTTCCGTTTTTAAAATGAGTTGGCGAAAGTAATCAAGAAACTCCGGATTTGTGATAGATTGAACTTGTGTCAAATTATAAATCAATGCGTACAGCTCAGCAAAATTAATCAGCCAACCTTGTTGATAGTAAAAATAGACTGTCTTGGCGATGGACTTCTCTTGCTTTAAAATTTGAAAATAATCTTTTTGCAAAGACGACATCGGCACTGTTACCGCATTTGGAAGTTTGAAATTGATTTCTAAATTTTCTATTTTCATGGCTGAATCCTGATTTCTATAATAACGAAATCAGGATTCGACATCCAATCGAGAGTAAAAAAAAGGACCATAACTGGTCCTTTGGATTTTAAAATGTAGAAAATGAGTTATTGAAATTCGTAGAATTTAAAGAAGCTATTTCGAGGCGGATTCAAGTGGCGTCTAACTAAATCATCCAAAGCTTTCATTTGTCTTTCATTTTGCAATTGTCCAAGGCAGCTCGCTTTTAGTAACAGGAACGGCCAGCCTCGATAGTATGATTTATCAATTTTGGTAGTGTTTGGATGATCGCTATCACCTTCGAAAATAATAAAGAAAATAGAAGCTTCTTTTTTTGTAGGTTGTACGCCGGCCACCCAAGTTGCCGTAACGATTCCGCCATCGCCAAGAATCACGGGATCTAGTTCGCCCGCCAACGTTTTGTGGATTCGCAATAAATATGAATCTTGTAGGCTCATTGGACTTAAACCGTTTGTGTTTTTGAGAGGCTGAAAACATGTTTGCGTATCAGCAAATACGTTTAACGAAATCAATAGGGTTAGGCCTATGACTAAAATTTTCATCATATCAGACTCCTTAGTCTTAGCGGGACAGGGTGTGATATCACGAATAAAGGGCCTGGCTAGTAGAATCTGACGGGAGGAGGGATTTTTTCTGCGGAGGGCTATAGATCCCGCTTCCCCTAGTGTTAAAAGCTCTTAATTCGGACTAGGAGAAGGGCTGTGTGCGGTTAGGGGCTAACAGATGTTGTGAAAAATGAAGTGAATACTGTTCTTGGATTCGAGCCACCTGCAGTCACTGCTGTTTTAAGAGTGGCACAAAGATCTTTGTTGGCGCCAGAGCCAGAGCAGCTAATGTTGTATGTAGACATGATTACGCTGCCTAGAGAGCTTTGAACCTGCCCAGAAGCTGACGAGTCCGGTGTGCTTGTCAATGCGATGTTGGCCGCTTCCGTACAGAGTGCCGTACCAGCATCTGTAATACATTTTCCTAAATCGTAATTTCCAGACGATGGTGATTTACATGAGGCTACAGAAGGGCACGAGTCGGCAAAGAATTTCATAAGCGCCGTTGAAAAATATCCAAACGCTGAAATTAAAGTTTTGCCTTTGGCCGCTGCTTTATAGCAGTCGTTGAATGTAGTGTTTGCATTGGATGCATCTGTAGTAATGTTGTTTGCTGACGAAAAAGAAACAAGACTCATGAAGTTTGTACTCTTGCCGCCGTTAAGAGAGTTGAAGGCATTTGTGTATTTTGTTGGATTGGCAAATCCTTCGCGTACAAACGCGGCTGCACAGCGGATATTGTAGGCGCCCGTTGAACTCAAGCCGTCTACTTTAGTGGCACAGTCCATTGCCGTTGCCGAAGTTGCCGAATTTAAACATTGTTGAGCATCACCGATCTTATCAACTTCGGTCTCTGATCCACACCCAAAAAATAGGGTGCTTGTCAGTGTTACTAAAAGGCAACGTACGATAGTAAGTCTAGTTTTTTTAATATTCATTTTCCACTCCGGTTTTTATTGTAATTAGGATTTATTTGGCATCAAGACCTCATTCGGAAAAACGGGCCAAGGTCCATACTTAACGAAAGGGCTAATGAGACTAGCGCGAAATGGTCTATAATTTAAGTATGAAATTAACAGGGTTTCTAATCCTTTTTTCGAGTCTGGTATTCGCTGCAGAACGTTTTGAATTTTATAATGGAATTCGACCTCTTGGCATGGGAAACGCATCGGTTTCATCAGTCAATGACGAAACGGCTCTCATCGTAAATCCTGCGGGTTTGGGGAAACTGCGAAATATTTTCGGAACTATTTTGGATCCTGAAATCGACATAGGCAGTGCCGCTTTAAACACCTATCGTTCAAAAAGTTTTTCAAATCCTACTTCTATTTCGCAAGTATTGCCAGCCGTCGCTACAACGCCTGGCGATTATTTCTATGCGCGAACGCAAGTGTTCCCTTCGTTTGTAGCGAAAAATTTTGGGATCGGTTTGCTGGTTAAGAATGAAATTGGAGCTATCGCGGAAACGTCTACCAACGCTTCTGTTTTTTATCGTGATGATATGGCCCTCTTGTTAGGCTACAATTTTAGATTCTGGGATGGGCGAATCAAGCTTGGATTCACTGGAAAACTAATTAGTCGTACTGAAGTAAATGAAACATCAATAGATCCTTCAGGTGCAGTGGATTTGCCAACGCTAGCTACTGAAAATAAAGCCAAGCATGGTTTGGGGATTGGGACCGATGTAGGATTGATTCTAACGGCGCCATGGGACAATTTGCCGACACTAGCTATTGTTGCTCGTGATATTGGAAACACGGCTTTTGATAAAACCTATTACACGCGCATGAGTACAAATGAACGGCCAGCAAGCGTGACTCAAGATGTGGACGCGGGACTTTCGTTTCAAGTGATTCATAAATCCAATATTCGTAGTCTTTGGTCCTTTGACTACCATGGGATACTAACTGCAAAAGATGAAGAAGATAAAAACAAACTATATCACGCAGGAGTCGAAGTAAACTTTGGTGACGTATTTTTTGTTCGTGGAGGATATAATCAGCGCTATCTAACTGCGGGGTTTGAGTTGGCCTCTGAACGTTTCCAATTCCAGATTGCTACTTATGGCGAAGAAGTGGGAACTTCGGCTGCACCAAAAGAGGATCGACGAAATGTCGCAAAATTTACATTCCGTTTCTAAAATATTTTTTGTGATCGCCGCTGTTGTTTCGATTGGTTGTGGCGGTAACTTTTTCCAGTTAACCGCAAAGAAAGATACGTCAGAGGCGCTCTATCAAGACGCGCGCGATTCATTAAATGACCAGGACTACGATGCCGCTATTTTAAAGCTTGTCGAAATTCAAACAAAGGACACTAGTTTCTATTTACGGTGTGAAAAAGTCGATGGAATCAAAATTTGTCCTCGTGAGGACTTGGCTGGCGCCTACGCGTCGAAGTGCGGTCTAAATTTTGTTACGTTTGTGTCGTCATTGACGTCATCAACGGGGACTCCATTTTTGTTTTTCATGCAAAAATTTAAAGACGTCGCGGTTTCTCCAACTAACTGTTACGAAGCTCAAAAGGTGATTGAAACATTCGGTGCGACGTCGGGCGCCCGTTCAACCGAGCAAAACCTGTTTATGGCCGTATTGGGAATGGCTAAAATGGGCACCTACTTAAGAGATGCCGCAGATGTAAATCAAGATGGAAATGCCGATGCAACGTACAGCTCCTGCAATTCGTCAAGTATCTCTACTGATTACCTGAGGCAAGTGATATCAGGGATGGGGCTCGTCATTGATAACTTAGCAGCGGTATCAGCCGTGTTATCGGGAAACTCCGAAGCGTTAACAGACCTTGAGCAAATCAAAGCCACATGCGGAAGTTCCTGCGCCATCACCGATCCAAATAGTTCAAGCTTTGATGAAGCCGTTACCCGAGTATTGCTTCGTTCGAGCGATATGGGAATCGAACCAACCTCGGGGTGTACATTCCCGACATGTTGTCTATGATGAAGGGAAACAAAAAAGATAAAATGAAATTAGTTTCGATTGTTCTCGTATTACTAACTAGCGCATCTTCTTTCGGAGCGGCTTTGTACGAATATAATCGTCCTGTGCGTGCATTAGGAATGGGTGGCGTTTATCTAAATTTTGTAAAGGATACCGATGCTCCCACAATAAACCCCGCCGCTTTAGGATACGTGACTGGGATTGCCGTCGAAGTGGCCAATATTGGACTTGGTATCAATGGTGTTGAAACGATAGAAAGTTATCAAAATTCAACTGCCGTAAATAGTGCCTCGGACTATGATCAGTTTTTTGGAAAGAAAATCAGATTAGGTGGCAACGCTCGAGTTTCTGCAGTGATGCCCAATTTTGGTCTATCGCTATATGATGATGCGCAAGTGTCCATGATTTTAAGAAATACCGCCTTTCCTAACATCGATATGACATTCTTCAACGATTACGGATTAGTGGTTGCCGGTTCCGCCACTATTGCTCCGCTGACATCATTAGGTTTTTCATTTAAGCGCATTAATCGCTGGGGTGGGTACCAAACGGTTGGTTTAAGTACAATTGCGGCCGGAAACGCCGACGCTTTAAAAGACGAATTTGAAAACAAAGGTGTGGGTTATGGTGGCGATCTAGCGATCATGACTAAAGTTCCGGGACGATTTTCGCCGTCGTTTTCGATCGTTTGGCAAGATGTTGGTTCGACTGCGTTTACAAAAACCGCAGGTAATGATGCCCCTCCAAGAATTAAAGATAACCTACAAGCGGGAGTCGGTTTATTACTGGATCTTCCTGGTATTGATTTATCAGGTGGTTTTGAATACCGACATATTAACGATACGGGCGTGCAGATTGGCAAAAAACTGCACACGGGTTTTGAACTGTCGCTTCCTCTAATCGATTTACGAGTTGGCTCTAGTCAGGGCTATTCCACCCTGGGCGCCGGTTTTAGCTTTTTATTCATAAACGTCGATGCAGCGATGTTTAAAACGGAAGCGGGAGAATATCCCGGGCAAACGCCAGAAGATCAGATTCTTTTAAGCTTAAGTATTGACTTATCCGTTGACGCCAACTTTAATTTCTATTCAAAAGATGGAAAAAAAAGAAACCTAAAACAACGCCGTTAACGGCCTGTGTTTGAGGCCATCAACGAAGGTAAGTAGATGTGCTAAAACTGATTAAAATAAATTCAAAAAATCAGATTTGGGAACACTTCCAAAAAACAGATGTCGAAAAAGAGTCGTGGATAGTTTCTAAAGCCAGTGATCGTGACTATATGTCTCAGTATATATTGTCTCGTGACGGTTATTTTTTAGATCTCAGTGTTCAATGGCATCGATCTTTTTTTCGCATGATTCATGAACGCACATTCCCTGAGTTTAAAATAGTTTCGCGTGAATTTGCTGAGGTATTTTTGCGCCGCAAACTACACGCTCTCAAGACTGATTTAGGTTTAGATGTAATTGATGAAAAAAGTCGTCTTCGCAGTATTACCTACTATGCTTCGTTATTGTTTGATCCTGATTTGGATGAAACCAAGTTAGATGAATGGTTAAATATTTCGGACGAGCGTAAGCTGCGATTGAAGCCAGATTTGTTATTGAATCGACTTTTCCTTTCTTTCTTTTTAGAGGCTCAAATAGTGTGTGAAGATTGGATTGTGGCTCAATTGCAGACGGCTGATTTAGTAGATCTTCAATTACCTATGGGCCGATTTTATTTCGATCTTGGTGTAGAGTACGGGATGCTGGAAGCCAGCGTCCTGCAAAAACTAGCGAAGAATCACGAGATCGTATTATTCCAAGTTGCTCATGCATTTGATAAGCAATATGAACATTTGATTCAGGCCTACGAGCGTTTTGATAAATTAGAAAATAAAGCCAAAGACGGATTCTGCACCGCTCAAATAGAACTTAGGAAGTTTTCTTCTGCAGTTTCTGAGAGTCGTTTTGCCGTTGGGCAAATCAAAACATGGGGCGCGTCGGGGATTCCTTGGCGGCAAATGGCGATAGTCGCGCCGGATATCCGAAAGTATTCAGATGTGTTGCAGTGGCAGCTATTGGCAGAAGGTATCCCGGTCAACCAAACTAAAAAATCGACTTATCTTGAATTTCATGATGTTCGTGAGCTATTGTCTGACCTATCCTTTTTCAAAAACGAAATCGAGTTCTCGTCTGTTAAAGAGTCGTTGAATTGCTTTAGCCGTGCCGATAAAAAAAATCAGTTCGCCAAGATCGAGGAAAAATTAAATTCCCCCTTTTTGACCACTGAAAATTTTCTGAATCTTGTTCAGAAATGGTTGCCTGGCTTTTTTTTGCAGCATTTGTCAATTAGTTTAGAGGCTCTTCTGTCTATACGAGAAACAGAAATTTCGGCATTAGAGTTTGTTCGAAAGACAGAAATTTGCTGGGAGCGAGATGGTTTAGGGGAACGCAAAGAAAAAATCATCAATACGTTGTTAGATTCATCTTCGCCGTCTGTGAGACTTTTACCTAGAGAGTGGGTAGAGCAAATCGAAGTGATTGCATTACAATCTAGTGTCACCGTAAATGCAAAAGACTTAACTGGAATTCAATTAACCTCTTTGTCGCAAGTTTCGGTCTTTGATCAAAAAAAGGTATTCGTATTGGGTCTAGATGAAGGGGCGTTCGCGAGTCAATTTAAGGAAGCAATTCCGCCTGAAGATATTTTTACTTTGGGCAGTGAGCTGGGAGTGTATTTAGAACATCCTGATCTAAGTGTGAACTCATTCTTATTAGAGGATTTACTGACTCAAGTTAGCGAGTCGGTTGTGATGTCTTATCCCTACAAGGCCATTGATTCACGTATTCAAAACCCGGCGCCGCAATGGCAAAATAGGGCGTTTGAGCAACGTTTGTTTGAAAAGGAAATGGACTTACCCGCTCAAATAGCATGGGATTTGTTAATTTCAAATCAAGATTCACAGTGGATACATCAACGCGAGCAAGACTATAAAATCGATGTGCAACGATGGGATGCCAAGCCAGAACTAGCCTCGCCGGTGGAGCATTTCTCGCTAAGTGAGATTTCTTTGTCGCCGTCTTCGATCCAAACGTTTTTAGATTGTCGCCAAAAATTTTATTTTCAAAGAGTATTACGTTTGCGAAGTGTTGAGGCAGAGAGCTTTGATATTAATGCCCGCGACAAGGGTAGTTGGTATCATTCTATTTTCGAACAGCTAATTGCAAAAGAGGATCAGTATATTTTGCCGTTAGTGACGACTGGGTTTTCGGAAGTGGATAAAGCGACAATGCTAGCTAAGCTGCAAAGCGATTTTGCTGCAATTTTTCCGGTAGGATTCAGCGAAACTACCTGGAATTTGGTAAAAAAATCCTATTTCGAAAATGTGATTAAATTCATTGAACACGAAATTAAGCTTAGAGCCCATTTACCAGAATTAAAAAGTGTCGCTGTCGAGTGGCCATGGGAAATACACTACGATTGGAAGCGGTACGAATTCAGTTCAATTGAAACTGTTGATTCTGTAAAGATATCCGGCGTGATTGATAGAATTCTTTTAAATACCCAAACCAATCATCTTTGGTTAGTAGATTATAAATCGAGTTTAAAAAATTATTCATCTTACGCAAACTGGATAGAAAATAAGGAATTTCAGTTGCTACTATATAATCATATAGTGCAAAACCATTCAAAAGAGTCTTGGGCCGGGAAAGTTGAAAACTTGAGCTACTGGCAGCTGCCAGATCTAGGCAGTAAAAAGGGTTTTGCTGTGGCCGATCCTAAACTCTATGATTTTGGTTACGCGAAGAAAACAATTGGTACGATAGAGGACAAAGAAAAAGTAGAAGCCGAGTTTCTTTCTCAATTTCAAAATATGATTACGGAAATGAGAAGTGGGCATTTTTATCCGAATCCTTCAGATGAAAAAAAATGTCAGTACTGTGAATGGAGGCTGTCATGCAGAGCACCTCACCTGTAGCTAAAAGTGTACTAATCCGCGCGGGGGCAGGCGCTGGAAAAACAACCCGACTTATCAACGAAGTTTATAATTTTTTTCATAGCCATAAAAAACAAATGGAAGTTTGGCCACGTATTGTTTTGACAACCTTTTCTAATAAGGCGACTCAAGAAATCAATGAGCGTCTTTTAAAGAAAGCTATCGAGACATACGATGCCGAGTTTTTTGAGTTTATTAATTCTAAAACGCACCTGCTAGTTTCAACTATTCACGGTGTTTTGCACATGTTCATTGGAAAAAACCAATCGGAGTTTGGTCTTACAAAAGATTTTACTGTCGTAAACGATTCTGAAATCGCTCGAAGACAGCAAAAGCTATTTAGAAAAATTGTAAACGAAGAACCGCTTGCCGCCGTGATGCTAGATACATTCACACTTTCGGAATTGTATGCACTAGTATGTGATTACAGGCAGTTTAGATTGACGGTCGGCTCGCTGAAAGCATTAGATCGTCAGACATTTGCGTCATACTTGCATAAGCTAAAGAGTGAGTTTATTTCGGAATTTAGGGTGCATTTAAATGTACTTCGTCGCTCTAAACTGACAGATGCTTGGACGAACGCACTTCAAAATTTTCCAAATATGGATTCGGAAGAGGTTGAAATTATGCCGGCTTTACTAGCCTGGGAGGAAACGCTTGCACGGCTGCCTATGGTTTCAAAAAAAGGGGATGAAGAACTGATTCTGTCGCAATCAGGTTTTGTTTCTAGCATTAAAAAGCTTCGCGAGTTCAGAGATCGAAATTATCACGAAGACTTCTTAGAAACGTTTCAATTGATGCAGACAACGTTCGAAGACGTGGCTGAAAAATTTTTTGTGGCAGTGGACGCCGATCAGAAAGAATCTCAGCAGATTTCAATATCTGATATAGAAACTTTATGTTTTAGAATTTTAGAAACCAAGCCTTATCTTTTTGAAGCTTTTTCGAAAAAGTGGGACTTTTGGATGATTGATGAGTTTCAAGACACCAGTCCGATTCAGATTTCATTGCTAAACAAGCTAATCGGAAATGCTCGTGTATTTTTTGTGGGCGATCCTCAGCAAAGTATTTACTATTTCAGGGGATCTGATTCGCGCGTGTTTGATGGCAAAATGAACGAATTGAAAACGTCGGGACATATCGAGGTCTTAGATAACAATTATCGGTCTCATTCTGGTGTGTTGAACTTTATCAACGAGTTCTTTTCCCGCCAGTATAAACAGTTCCAAAAAATGGTGCCGATTAAGGAAAATGTAAAGCTAAAACAAGACGTAAATGTGTTTGAAATTGGTGATAAGGCCGAAAATGCGATTTTAACTGCAAAACAAATTACACGATTAATTAAACAACATCCCGAGGTTAAACTTGAAGAATTAGTGGTTCTTTCTCGCACGAACAGAGATTTAGACAACCTGGCGATTCAATTAGAAATATTGGGTGTTCCTCATTACGTGCACAGCCAGGGGCAGTTCTTTAAGCAGCGGGAAGTTCTGGATATTTTATTTTTTGTTCGATTCCTGATTCGACCGGACGATGTTAATAACTTGGCATTCTTGCTAAAAACACCCGCACTTGGTTTGAGTCCGGATGAGGTCAAAGTTGCGACTAAAGATTTTAGATCGTGGGAACAGCTCGCCTTACAAAAAGATAAACTTTCTTCCCGAGTCGCCCATACCGTTGAAACTCTTAATACATACAGAGTGAAAAGTTCCGATCTTGGCCTATTGGAAACAACCCAGTTATTTGCCGTTAATGAAGCCTCTTTCGTTTTAAATCATTTGGCTGATTCATCAGGTAAGAAAGAGTCTAATATTTGGAAATGTTTTTTTTGGATGCGAGAAGAATTAGCCAAAGGGTTAGATTCCTTTTTGGTCCAACTTGAATCGGTTTTAGATCCAAATAAGAACGACTTTTATGAAGAGAGTGAAACTCAAGCCATCATTGAACCTAAAAAAATTCAAATGATGACAATTCATGCATCGAAGGGTTTGCAGTTTGATCATGTTATCGTAATTGGTATGCACAGCCCACAACGTGCGCGCGGCCGCTATTCGCTGGATGTGAATGCGGAAACAAAAGAATTTTCTATATTTATTAAGAACAAAGCGAAAGACGATAAAATTAGAAGTCCGATCCATTGGCAACAATGGGCTATTCAAAAAGAACGTGAAGCTGAAGAGTTTGAAAGACTTTTATACGTTGCTTTAACGCGTGCTCGTAAAATGGTATCATTGTTTACGCTGAGTAAATTTTCAGACACGACCTGGGCCCACCAAGTCCGAGATTTCTATAATCAATTTCTAATGAATAGGGAATCACTGCCATTTTCTATGGAGTGGCAGACAATCGATTCTAATAGTTTTGTGGACGAAACGATTTTGCATTCGACGGCAGCGCCTTCAAGCGGATATAAGGCGACAAGAAATGTAACGCTCGCTCCATTTTTTAGTCAGTTAGATTCTAAATTGAATGAGGCCGAAGTTCGAGGCCCGTTGTCGTTCAGTTCGTCAAAGGGAAAACGTCAATCGTCATTGAGCCAAGTTATAATTTCGCAAAAGGGGATCGAGACGCATCACCGACGTGAAAAAGGTATGTTTGAATTTTCGTACTATCCCGAGTTTCACTACAACGTTGATTTGATCAAAATTTTTGCGACTGGTTTGCGTGAGTATCGATTTACATTTCAGTACGGAGAATATCAAATTGTGGGCTCGATTGACTTTGTGTATTTCGGGTCGGATCGCGTTCTGATCATTGATTATAAATCGGGACGCTCAACGCATACGGAGCTTTATTCTGAGCAATTGAAATTCTATGCTCAGTGCTTGGCTTTTATCAAAAAGCTACCTGGCACCACAGTTTTTGATTTAGCTATAGATTATGTCGATCAGAAAAAAGTAGATCATTTAACCTATCAGGTACAGCCAATGGGAATTTATTTCGATAAGTTTATTCAGGATCGCGAATCAGAAAATATAGTTGGTTGAAACAAATAGGGCCGAAGAGTTGTCATCAACAAGGCGGATTTCAACCTCTTCTTGATTAGGTGAAATCACCGTACCCGTGCTAGACTGTCCCGCCGAAAAAGAAAGTTGTTTGTTTATATTCCAAGAAAATGCCTGCAAATGGAAAAAAGTGTTTTTTGAAGAGCCATCGTAATGCCATGAGCTTAAGTTTCTGAGCTGTACAGAAAACCCGAAGTCCTTGTAGTCCCAACCTGAAGTTATTTGTTGGTTCGATGCATACGACGTATTAGCGATATTATTAACTGCCACTTCAAATTTATGGAAATATTTTTGAGCAGAAACGCTGCCTGATAAATTTAAAATACCCGAGCCAAAGCGAGATTGGCTCGATAATTTTGCTCCTAAACCTGCCCCAAAATTCATAAACTGACGTTGCGTAGAATCTTTTGATAAAGGAAGTGTGGATGTCAAATAAGGAGATAGGTTCATAGTCGCAAATCGCGTTTTCATAAAATACATGTTAATTAGTAGATCTGATACGTCGCTCTGAAGGTCGTTTTTGGCATATTTAGAATAATTTAAAAGTGCCTTCATACTGGATTCATCGCTGAATTTAATCGAAGTTTCCGTATTCACCGAATATGAACTTTTGTTCTGTGACTTTTGAGCAGAATTTAAGCCTAAATTGAATTGCCATCTTTTTCCGAGGCTTCCGCCATCGTGAAATCTAAGATCATTATTGATCTGACTCAATGGTCGCTCGCTCACAAGCTTCTTTGGACGCAATTTTTGAGTCACTGAGCTTGTCTTGCGAACTTGAGTTTGGGCAGAGGCTAAATGATTGATAAGGAAGGCGCTAAGAAAAATAAAAATCGCAAACGATAAAATATCGCGGGCGAAAAACTCTCCAATTTCTGTTAGTTTTCTTTCAAAATATCCCATATAAAGGGAAAATGCAGAGGGCATGCCCCCATAATCAATTTAATGCAATATAGGGCGCTTTATAGTTGATCTGAGGGCCAGGTATGTAGAACGTTAGACAGGTGTCGCCTATCTATTTTTTGTTATTTTACGCCGTAAAATGCCTTACAGAAGTTAACCGCTTTAGAGATTTTTCGTTTAGCGCGTTTTTGTTCAATCGGAGCCATAGCTTCGCGATTGTCGATATAATTTTTGATAGTTTGGTCGCGAAGTCGTTTTGCATCTTCTGATTGTAAGAATGGCGAGTTGTGAGTTGCGGCCTGATAAGTTTCGACCACTGTCTGTGGAAGAATATTCAAAATCAATTTATAAAGCGCGGGTGAGTGAATATATCTAAGTGCGATTTCTTTGGTATGTTCACCTGAATTCCAGTCGTTTTTATTTCCATTGTCTAAAACAATTGGCCGTCCGAATTCAAATATTTCTTGAACGTTCGCATCACGTCCAAAGTTTTTTCTAAACCTTAGAATATTTTCGAACATTTTACGGTTCAGTAAATCGGACATATGTTCGAATTGATAAAGCTCTTTCTTTAGTTCAGCAACGAATTCTTCGGAAAGGTTTTTATCGTATACAAAGTCTTCGACCAGTTCATCAAGCAAGCGATCGTCGATAATATTCAACTGCTTAAATGCGTCTTTTGCCGCAGCAACGTCTGCTGGGTGAAAACTATCAGGATTTAGCCGTAAATCATGTCCGTAAAATTTTAAAACCGGCGTACTTATGTGAGTTGTCGATCCTACGGGATAAAATTTTCTTACGAACTCGGGAGTGTGTGCGAACTTCGATACGTCATGCTGTTTGGCGCGCGCAATAATTAATTCTCGATATCGCATCAGATGAGGAAAGTGCTGTGCAAAGCCACTGATCTGGCTCTGCTCTAGTAGGAACTGCATAGTAACACCAGTGCCGATACTATGCTCAACCATGAGTAGTTCAAATTCGTAGACGTTCTTAGGCACTTGGCTAAAATGGGCCTTCGTCTGAAAGTTCGACAATAGAGCTAGCGCTAGTACTATATAAAACGTGTAATTACGGACCATGTATTTCTACTAAGCAATGGGGACGCCAACTAGCATTAGTTCCCGTTATGCCTCACCCAAAAATATTCGTGGCCTTGACTTTAATTTGAAGGGTCTCATCTTCTGCGTATAGGAGTATATATGTCATACCCAGTTGGATCATTACCCGTTCTTCCGTTAAAGAATACTGTCATTTACCCGGGAATCAGCCAGACGTTGCGAGTTGGACGTGACAAAAGTAAGCGAGCTGTTGATTTGTCTTCTAACAAAGACGGTTGGATTTTCGCCGTCGCACAGAAAGATTCTGATGGAAATTTGGATTCTGAAGCGGACTTAAATTCGTTTGGAACACTCTGCAAGGTTGAATCGATAAAAGTTACACCTGACTCAAGTTATTTTGTTGTCGTTCGTGGCTATTACCGCGCGCACTCGGTGAATTACTTCAGTGCTGAAGGCTGTTATCAAACAAATCTCGAACGGTATGATGATGTTATTGATATGGATAAACCGACGGAGCACGCGTTTTTAACGAGTTTAAAAACGATGGGAACAGATATTTTAAAAGTTATGCCCGGTAATACAGATAATATGATCGAGCTAATTAAAGGTATCGATGACCTGGCCTTACTTGGCCACATGGCCGCAGCTAATATTGATTTATCGTTAACTGAAAAACAAAGGATTTTAGAAGATTTCAATTTAAGAACGCGAACGTTGTCATTACTAACATTGTTACAAGAATTTAAGCAAACGATGATCGTTCAGAATGATATTCGCAGTAAGTTGTCTAATAAATTAGGACAAACACAGCGTGAACACATTTTGCGCGAACAGCTCAGAACAATTAAAGAAGAGCTTGGCGACACTGATTCTCCGGATTTAGAGGCAGAATACGAAAAGAAAATAGCCGAAGCCAGAATGCCCGAAGAAGCATTGAAATTAGCAAATCAGCAGTTGAAAAAACTAGCGACCTCGTCAACCCAATCGCCAGAACATCAAATGATTCGTACGCACTTGGATTTACTCGTATCATTACCTTGGAGTGAAAGCTCACCGGGTAAAGAGTTTGATTTAAATGAGGCGGAAGCCATTTTAAATGCCGACCACTACGGTCTGGATAAAATTAAAAAACGTATTTTGCAGCATTTGGCAGTATTGAAGCGACGTAAAAACGTGAAAGGCTCAATCCTGTTGTTTATCGGCCCTCCGGGTGTTGGTAAGACATCGCTTGGGCAAAGCATTGCTCGTGCATTGGATAAAAAATATCATCGAATTAGTTTAGGCGGCGTTCGTGATGAATCAGAAATTCGTGGTCATAGACGAACATACATCGGAGCTTTGCCTGGAAAAATTATCTCTGCGCTTTCTAAGGTGAAACAGAATGATGGCGTCTTTTTGCTAGATGAGATTGATAAATTATCTCGTGGTTATGCGGGCGATCCGGGCGCAGCGCTATTGGAGGTTCTGGATCCTGAACAAAACCACACGTTTCAAGATCATTACTTAGATACGCCATTTGATTTATCGAAAATTTTCTTTATCGCGACAGCTAATTCTTTAGAGGGAATTCCGGGGCCGCTATTAGATAGGATGGAAGTGATTGACTTGTCAGGTTACACATCAGCAGAGAAATTTAATATTGCGAAAAGCCATATTATTCCTAAGCAGATGGAGGAGTATAGTTTTGAAAAGTCAGAATTGCAGGTTACAGATGAAGCCTTGCTGAAAGTGATCACCCATTACACTAGGGAATCGGGTGTTCGAGATCTGCAACGCAAGATCGGCGAAATTTGTCGTTACGCTTCGGAAAAACTGCAGCGTGGTGAAACGAAGGTCACGGTTGGGATAAATAATCTGGAAGATATTTTCGGTCCAGAAAAATTTTCTAGCGAAGTGGCAGAGTTTACCTCTACAGCGGGTGTGGTCACAGGCTTGGCTTGGACTCCGGTTGGCGGGGATATTCTGTTTATCGAAACCGCTTTGGTGCCAGGAAAAGGTGATTTGATAATTACGGGGCAGCTAGGCGATGTGATGCGGGAATCTGCACAAATTGCTAAGTCACTTGTGAAATCTAGATTGTCGGTCTTGGCTCCGCGATTGGATATGAATAAATTTGATATTCATTTACATGTTCCGTCTGGTGCTATCCCTAAAGATGGCCCTTCGGCAGGTGTAACGATTCTGACGTCATTAGCCTCGTTAGTGTCGCGTGTAGCTGTGAACCCGAAACTGGCAATGACGGGTGAGATCAGTCTGCGCGGCAAAGTGTTGCCTGTAGGCGGTATTAAAGAAAAAGTTATAGCTGCGCATAGGGCTGGTGTTAGACAAATTATTTTGTGTGAGAAAAATAAAAAGGACTTACGTGATATTCCAGATGATATTAAATCAGATATCCAGTTTACTTTTGTAAACCATATTAATGAAGTCTTGAGTCAAGCTTTAAACGTAGATTTGAAAGATTGGTCCGACGAGTTGCTTTTAACACAACCACAAACGAACAATCCTACCTATGCGGGAACTTAAGTTAGTTGAATTTTTAAAGTGGCCGTTTTAGTCTTTAGCTGTGAAAACAGTAGTAATGTACTCAGACGGAGCCTGTAGCGGGAATCCAGGGAGAGGTGGTTGGGCCACCATCCTTGGATTGCCAAACAAACAAGTAGTTGAACTTGGCGGCGGTCGCGCGGCCACAACAAATAATCAGATGGAACTTCAAGGTTTAATTGAAGGACTTCATTACCTAAAAGATATCTCATTTGATCAAATTATATATTATACTGACTCATCGTATGTTTTAAATGGCGTAACCAAGTGGCTAAAGGGTTGGGCATTCCGCGGTTGGAAAAATGCGGAAGGCAAAGAGGTTGCTAATAAAGATTTTTGGCAAACGGTTCAGCGTCAGTTGGCGGATCTCTCGGGAAAAAAAATTCAATGGAACTACGTTCGTGGTCATAGTGGTATAGCCGGCAACGAGCGTTGCGATGAAATCGCAGTTTGTTTCTCTACGGGTAAGTATATCGATTTGTATGAAGGCGATAATACATATTATGCATTCGATATTTTCGAAATACCAAAAACGGAACCCATTCCCGATACAAATTTTAAGAAAAAGGAATCAACTGAGGCGAACTACTATTTGTCTTTAAAGAACGGCATTTTGGAGCGCCATAAAACTTGGGCTGAATGCGAGCAGCGCGTGAAAGGTGCATCCGGCGCCAAATTTAAAAAAGTAAAATCTCAGGTAGAAGAAGCTGAGGTTTTAAAAGGTTGGGGTTATGCAGATAAAAAATAAAACCGTGGTCGTCACAGGGGCCAATCGCGGTATGGGCAAGGCATTTTGTAGACGAATTGCACCTGAAAATACGTCTTTGGTATTAGTTAATCGTAAAGCGAGTCCTGAATTAGAAAAAGAATTAAAAGACCTGGGGGCGAAATCCGTTGTTACCTATGAGGCTGACTTGTCCGTTTCGGCAGAAGTGGAAGAGGTTGGGCGAAAGTTAAATGATCACGACGTAGATATTTTATTTAATAACGCAGGCTTGTGGGTAGGTGGCTTGCTGGAAAAGCAAAGTATGGCCGAAATTCAACGCATGTTATCAGTTAATGTGACTAGCCTGATTCAGCTCACTCATGCTGTGTTGCCGCAAATGTTAAACAAAAAATCGGGAAAAATCGTGAACCATAGCAGTGTTGCGTCGTTAATGCATTTGCCAGCGGCGACAACCTATTCTGCATCAAAGGCGGCTGTGCTTTCTTTTACAGAGTGCTTGCGTATGGAATTAAAGGGAACAGGTGTATCCACTTTAGTTTTGCTTAGTCCGGCAATTAAGACCGATATGTTTGACGAGATAAATAATCTTTATGGCGACCATATAAAAATCAAATTGCCTTCGACGCCTACCGCGAAATATATCGAGCACATTTACGAAGCGATTAGACTAGATTTGAATGTTTTAAAACCATCTGGATTTACAGGCGCAAATTTAAAACTGTCCCAATATCTCCCGAAGGCATTTGATTTCATTGTTGATAGAGCCTTCAAACGATAAACAGTTGACCCTCTGTTTTAATGACGTTACGACTTAACGGCATCAGGAGGGTTTTATGAAACTTGTTTTATTAACGTCTTTATTTTTGTCATCATTTGCATTTTCGGCTCCCGTAACACCAGCATCATTTGGTGCGTTTACATACAAAAATTATTTGTATGTAACTTTTCTTGCAGACTGCAACACTAAGTCTGTCGACGTTCAAGTAGGATCACTTTGTAACAAAGATCGCATGACTCGAAACTATGCAGTTGTTTGCGATAGCGAACTCGTAGTTGGTGCGACTCGTATGATTTGCCCAGACCAAGTAGTTGAACCAAAAGTTTACACATTTGATTTAGCTAATTTGCCAGTGGCTAACGAATCTAAATATATGGTGATCAAGTACAATAACGAATCTGTAAAAGTAAAATTAAACAGAGAGTAATTGTTGCATGCGCGACGATTTAGTTCGTCGCGATACCGAAATCCACAGTCGATGTTCCGACGGGGCCCGTAATAGTCAGTTTAATGGTATTTGCTTTTTCGATGTTCTTCATTGGTATGGGAAAAACGATTGAGTACGGAGTTGAAAATCGATTGTGGAACGGATAAAGACTTTGAAGTTCTTCCGTTAATAGTTTTATTTTTGTAGTTTTGCCCTCATAGCGTTTACCATCAACATCCAAAAATATTTTCCACAAAGTTTTATTCTTGTTTAAGTCATCATGCTTACGTTCTGGCGTGAAAAAACTTACAAAGAATTCGGCTTCTTTTCGAAGCTTGCCGTCAGCGGTTGCTTTCTCTTGAGTGTACTTATTTTCATCCCAAATAAAAACGCGAGCCATTTGGTCGACTTGGGCCTCAGAGACGTCTGTATTGATCACGGCCGCAGTCATATCAATAGAATTGTATAAACCCGAATAAATTTGCTGGTGACGAGAATTTCGTTTTACTGTGTCGTAGTAGTCAGATTCGGAAATCAATTTAATATGGGGCGCTGGCGAGACTACTTTGTTTGCGCATGATACAGTTAAAGCCAAAATGAAGAGTGCTGAAAGAAATTTCATTTTACCAATCCTTTGAGGTTTTTTTCTAAATCTAAAAATACAGTTTCGCGATGAATATCGTTATAGTTTTCGTGTCGGGCACCATCACCGTAAACAATAATGCGCTTATTCGTTGACGAAATTAGTTCGAAAAACTCTTTAGCCTTCGGTGAAGAAACCACTGGATCTTTTTCGGCGATTTGCATGAAGGTAGGCATCGTGATTTCGTGAGCGCGAGGGAAGACCATTTCAAAGCTGTCGATCATGCCAAGGTATATTCCAGACGAAATCATTTCGTGGCGAAGATGATCTTTTTCATATTCTGCCATTACGCTTGAATCTCGAGTCAGCATATCTGGTGAAAGTTCGTTTCCTAATGTCACTTTCGGAAAAGTAGCGTACAGCAGTCGCGCCGCTTTGTCTTTGATTGGGGGAACGGCAACAGAGAACCCAAATAACGGAGAACTTAAAACTTGTGCGCTGATTTTAAACTTGTTTGGATTTGTAAGTAAAAATTTAGTTTGGATCAGGCCACCCATTGAGTGCCCTAATAAAATGACAGGCGATTTAAAATTAAATGTTTTAAACGCTTCCTCTAAAAAGATCTCCATATCGTAAACAAAATCATTGAAGTTAGCAGCGTAGCCACGCTTACCGTTACTGCGCCCGTGCCCACGCAAATCCCACGAAAAAAAACTGATATTGCCGGGCTCAAAATGACTAACTAAGCGGGCATACGATTCAGAATGTTCGCCCATACCATGAGTAATAATAACATTTAACTCGGGGTCTTTTTTCTGCCATGACTGGAAAAAAAGAGATTCGTTTTTGTAGCCTTTAAAGTAGCCTTCATTGCGTTGAAATTGTGATTGCATATCTGTAATTAGATACGAAAACGCCTAAAAAAGACATCTTTTTATCAGCCAGACTTTGGGATGAAGGCTAGTATTTTCTGTAAACAACAGAGTTTTTTGGAGTGATCCCTTGTTTGATATTTGAGGTCGGATTGTCTAGGTTATAGTGAATTCCGATCGAGTCTTCACGTTTTAAAGCACACTCGACAATGGCTTGAGCGACCGTTGCGATGTTGCGAAGCTCGATAATATCTTTGTGGATTTTAAAATGTGAATAGTACTCTTTTACTTCGGACATAATATTTTTTAATCGAGATTGGGCGCGTGACAATCGTTTATTGCTGCGAACAATTCCAACATAGTTCCACATGATTTCGCGAATTTCATTCCACATGTGGTGTATGACGATCATTTCGTCGTCGTCTATTTTCTGTGGGTAGAACCAAGGGTTGGGTTCTTTGAAGTCTGTTAAGTTTGGTTTTGATTTCAATTCTTGAAACAGGTTTTCGGCCATAGCGACGCATTCAAGCAACGAATTTGAGGCTAAACGATTTGCTCCGTGAAGGCCAGTGCACGCGGATTCGCCGATAACCCAAAGGCGGCCAATGTCAGTACGGCCAGCCACATCTGTAACCACGCCACCGCACAAATAGTGAGCGGCTGGCACAACCGGAATAGGCGTTGTCGTGATGTCGATTTGGAATTCTAAACACTTTTGATAGATCGATGGAAAACGTTGTTTTAAAAACTCAGGTTCTAGGTGAGTCATTTTCAAGAAGACGGATGATGCGCCAGAGCGTTTCATCTCGGCATCAATGGACCGTGCGACGATATCCCTTGGCGCTAAGGAACCTAACGGATGGTATTTCTTCATGAACGCAATACCTTGATCATCAATCAGTTCGCCGCCTTCGCCGCGCAACGCTTCCGAAATTAAAAAATTTCTAGAATCTTTGTGGTATAGGCAGGTGGGGTGGAACTGCATGAATTCCAAGTTGGCTAATCGAGCGCCCGCGCGGTAGGCAATGGCGATGCCATCACCAGTGGCGCCGCTCCAGTTGGTGGTGTACTTGTAAACTTTGCCCGAACCACCAGTTGCTAAAACGATTTGGCTAGCCAAGTAGGATTCTACAAAGCCCGTTTTGTTATTGAGTGCATATAAACCCATGCATTCGGCCGGGGCCATATCCCATACGTTCAATTGTTTGTTTAAGATCAAATCAATTGCGAATGTCTCTTCTAAGATTTTAATATTTGGAGTGTTGCGGACGCGCTCTAGAAGTTTTTGATGAATGTGTTTTCCCGTTTGATCTTCAAAATGCAAGATACGGCGATAGGAGTGCCCGCCCTCTTTGGTGAGATCCATTTCGAAGTGGTCACCTTCGGGGTTTTTTTTGAGGTCGAACTTGACCCCCCAGTTTATCAAATCTTGAATTCTTTCAGGGGCTTGTGTAACAATATTTTTAACGGCGTCTTCATTGCATAACCCAGCGCCCGCCACTAAGGTATCCTGAATATGAGAGTCGAAGCTGTCTTCGTTTGAGAAAACAGCAGCGATCCCGCCCTGGGCCCAAGTCGAGTTCGCATTTTCCACTTTCTCTTTGGTAATGATCAGTACATCACCGAGTGCCGAGAGTTTAAGTGCCGCGGATAATCCCGCTAAACCTGAACCCACCACTAGATAATCTGTTTTGATGTAACTCATGAACGACCTCACTCAATCTGCTTCGTATACTATGTCGATCACATATACGTCTGATTTTCCGAGAGGGCAACTGATAGTCGTACTTGCTTCTTTGCAACTAATCACCATAAAATAGGAGTCAGATTTGGATAGGGAAAAGAATTGATCAGAATAAAAGTAGTAGTCGCTTTAATTGTTGTATCTGTGTTGTTTTTATCAATTGTATACAACAAATTCGAGCAGTCATTATTTGCCGATAAAGTAGAGAACGTGGAGCTTCAAATGAAGAACCAAATTTCTACTATGGTTACTGCCTATGAAGCAGAAGCTAAGTTCCTTATCAAAATGGCCCAAAACTTAAATATTGAGTCTAATCGTCGTATTAATTGGGCCAGTATGAATCCGTATTTTGCTGTGGCTCTGTTGAATGATAAAAACCAAATGGTGGAGTGGTTGTTTCGCGAGGCTTCGCCAGTGTCGGATCTGAGTAAGGAAACTCTGACTCAAGTCGTCCGCAGCTTTCAAATTAACCCAGAAACAACTCAGATATCTTTCCAGTTTTTCCAGGATCAGGGACGAAAGCGGTTGTTACTGACCCTGATTCCTTTAAAAGATAAAATGTGGGTTTTTGTGAGTCTTGGGGAAAATCTTCAGAGCTTAATGGATAGTCAGAAGACTCAAAGCTCGACTTTGGCGCTCGTGAATAAAGAACTCGTCAGCATGGCGCATGTTAAACCAGAATATGTTGGGCAGAAAATATTTGAAAATTCGGTAATCAAAGATTTGCGTGAAAATAACAAAACAATGTCGACTGGATCATTTGCCATTACCAGTGGCGAAGAATTTTTTGCTGTAATGGAAAAGGTCCCGAACATGGATTTGTTCCTATACACCCAAACATCGCTTTTAGAGATTATCAAAAGCAAAGAAGAGTTTCGTCGTCAGTTTGCATTTTTTTCCTTTGGTTTCTTATTTATTTTGATTGGAATTTCATTTTTACTTGTCCCAAATGAAGCACCAAAACCATTAGTAACGACGCCACGGGGTGAAGTGACGCAAAGGTCATTTCCCAATCCGTTGTTAAACTCAAACGAAGCCAAGCCGGCTAATCCGACAGAGGTTTCCAAAGATCGCGCCCAAAGCAATATGCGTATTGCGTCTGCGTTGGGGCATGAAATGAAGGCCCCTTTAGTGAAGATTTTGTCTTTAGTGCAAATTGGAAACTTGGCAGATTCTAAAGAAGAGGTTCTAAAAACGCTAAGTCGAGTGAAATCAGAAGTTCGGTCAGCGAATGAAATCGTAGATAAGCTTTTATTGTTTGCTGGTGAAAAAGAACAAAATAAAATCAAAACTAAAATCGATACACCGCTGCTTCGCGCTCTGAAAAATTTGGAAAGTCTTTGCTATCAAAAAGTTGTGAAGGTTCATAAAGAAATTGGAAATACAGACGCATTCGATATGGATGTAAATCAATTGGTAACTGTATTCGAAAATATTATTAAAAATTCTGTTCAAGCCATGGATAGAAAGGGAAATAAGGAAATTAAAATTAAAACCTATATGGAGAACGAAAAAGTATTGGTTTTAATTGAAGATAATGGTGAAGGTATTCCGAAAGAAATTAGTGATAAAATCTTTGATCCGTTTTTTACTTCACTCAATGTGGGGCAACACATGGGCCTAGGCTTAACTGTTGCGCTTGGAATCGTACGTCAGCACAGTGGCAATGTGAAGGTAGACTCAGAACGCGGTAAAGGGGCTCGAGTATTTGTTGAGTTTGACTTAAACGCCGTGGAAAAGCCGGTGGCGGCGGTGTCTAAGCAACCAATTATCGAAACGTCAGTTCCAGAGTCAGCAGCGGGGACTCCGGCTGTACCTGTAGCCCCCAAACCATCCGTTACCTTGCCGTCCTTCCCGGTGGCAAATTCCATGGATGATGACGATGTGGTTGTGATTGACGAAGATGATAGTAGCGACGTTGTAAAGGCACCAGATAAACTTGAACACACGCCAGCACCACTGCCACCGCGACCATTAGGTAATAATGCTCCGCTAAATATTCCGGTAGTGAAAGAAGACATTCAGCTGAGCATGGATGAAGAGAAATCGTCTGAGGAGCCTATTACCGTTGTGACGGAGCACGCAGAGGATAATGAGATGTTCCAAGAGCTAAATCTCACCTCCAAACCAATAAGTATGAAGCCAATTGATCTAAACGTGGATGTTGATGAACTTTTTGAAGTTTCGAGCGAGATACCAAAAGAAACGTCAAAGCCAGTTCATCCCGATATTCCCAAAATTGCGACAGTAAAAACCGAGGACGAACCAAAAGTAGTTCCTGTGGCCCCTAAGCCGATCGAACCCAAAGTAGCTACGACTCGTCCTAGTGATAACTTTAAAGTCAATATTCGTAAACCGGGGAGGCCGATGTGAATATCCGCGAATTAGCACCCCAATTTCAAATTCTGATTTTTTCACGTAATTTAGATTTGGGTTCTACAGTGAAGGTTCAAATTTCTCAAGCAGGTTATGAATCTTATTTTATTGAGCATGAAGAAACATTTTGGGATCGTCTGCAGCAAATTGCTCCACATGTAGTGGTCCTTGATACAAACACGTTAACAATGCCGTTAAATGAGTACGTCGAGAAGATTAATCAATTTAGCAGCGAAATTTCGATTATTTTTTTGACGGAAGAGGATAATTTTCAAATTTTTGTGAACTATTCGGACTACGGTGTTCGTGAAGTTATTAATACGAAGCTGCCTTATTTAAAGGAACGTGTTTTGTGGGCGGTGAATAGAACGTGCGAAGCTATTTTCCTTACACTTAAGAATGAGCAAATCTATGAGGAACTTCAAGCAATTCAAGCGCGAACTGATAAGACTGAGATTCTAGAGCATACAGCGAAATTAGCTTTGCCGGTGATGAAATCAATTTCTGAAGTGGTAAATGATTATAGAATTGCAGAAAGCAAAGAAGATATCATACGTATGCTGTTTCAAAATTTGACGAACATGCCGTTGTTATTCTTTAAGTTCTTGCCAAGTATGAATTCATTCGTCATGTCGCATGCTTCGATGCCGAATCACCAAGTTCATGAAGGCCTAGGGAGTGCGTTAAATCCGGAAGAAACAAAAGATTTAATCAAGCAGATATTGTTAAATATAGTACCAGCATCATTTAATCAAGTGATCTTGAATATGTTCGCGTTCCAACGTCCATCTATGATTCCCTTGTTCGATCGCGATAATTTGGAAGGCGTTTTTGTTTTCGATCAAGAATCTTCGCACACACTAATTGATCAAATGCAAGATTACGTAAGTGCTACTAGCTTATACTATTCACTTTACTGTTTGGAAAAACGTCTAAGTCAGTTGGAAGTTGAAGATGTAGTTACTGAGTTGTTTAATAAAAAATACTTTAATGAGAAGCTTCGCGATGAATTCGAACGTGCTAAACGTTTGAAGCTTCCCTTGGCTTTAATTAAAATTTCAATTGATGATTTTGATGAAATCGAGGGTACCATGGGTGAGCCCACTCGCGACTTGATTTTAAAATCGGTTGCCAATGTAATGAATAAAACTGGCCGTGCTAATGATGTTACTTGCCGTACGGGTGCCAATGAGTTTTCAATTATTCTTCCGCATTGTAGTAAAAAAGGTGCATCGTTGCGAGCGGAACGTCTGCGTCGCTTAATTGAAAGTCACACTTTGATGGATAGTGGGCTGAAAGTGACTGTGAGTTTAGGTGCATCTGAATACCCAAGCTTATGTCGTGATCAGGCTTCGCTGGAAGATTCGGCGGTTAAATCTATGAGATTTATCGCATCCAAAGGTGGTAATAGAATTTGCTTGTATAAAGCACCGGACAATTTTGTTCCCGATTATGGCGTCGATGAAAACGAGCTATAATGAATTTATTTAGAAAATCGTACGCCGAAATTAATCTGAACTACTTGAAGAGTAATCTGGCTTGGATTCGATCGCATTTCTCTAAAGATAATTTCCTATGCCCAATGGTCAAAGCGAATGGCTACGGTCACGGTGATGTTATTGTGGCAAAGTGCTTAGAGTCTGAAGGCGTAGATCATTTGGGCGTCTGCTTGATTGAAGAAGCGCTATGGCTGCATCAAGCTGGTATAAAATCGAATATCTTGGTTTTTCGTGGATTTGATAAACAGGGTGCGGAAGAAATTATTGAACGTGGTTTCATTCCGGTGGTTAGTCAATGGGATCACTTTGAGTTTTTAACTCAGGCGAACAAGGGAAAGTCGGTTCCGATTCATGTCAAGTTTGATACGGGGATGAATCGTTTAGGGTTTACCATACAAGAAGCGTCAAAAGTCGATGAGTATCTCTGGCAAAATAAAAATTTTCGGGTAAAGGGTGTTTTGACTCATTTGCACAGCGGTGAAGATGGTCTTGAACCTGATGGTAAGACACAAGGGCAATTGAAGTCTTTAAATCATGTAGCGCCTTTGTTTAAAAAATACGGCGCTGTAATTCATGCTTTAAATTCTGCGGGTGTATTGTCAAAAGTGGCGTCCGAACAGGACGGGTCAAAAATTAAATTTGATTCCACATTGGGAGTGCGTCCCGGTCTTTTATTGTACGGCTATGCACCCAAAATGAATTTTAAAAATGATTTTCAAAATTCACTTAATCCGGTAATGACTTTAAAATCCCATTTGAGCGAAATTCGCTTTGTAAGTAAGGGCGCAGGAGTTTCTTATTCTCATACTTGGGTTGCTCAAAAAGATTCGGTTATCGGCATTGTTCCCATCGGATACGCAGACGGTGTCCATCGTAACTTGTCTAACAAAGGTCTTGTAAGCGTTCATGGTCATCTAGTTCCTATTATCGGTAATATTTGCATGGACTATTTGATGATCGATTTAACTACAGTTATGAATTTGAAAATCGAAAAAAATGATAGCGTCATTTTGTTTGGTTACACCGAGCAAATGGGCTATCAGCAGACGGCATACTCCTATGCAGATCTTCTGGGTACGATTCCTTGGGAAGTTTTAACGAGCATGAGTATTCGAGTTCCCCGGGTCATCGTCGAGTCTAGTGTGTAGAAAAAAGAAATTTTAAATACCATTCATTGACTGTTACAATAATTACAAGTCCGTAACAAGGGTGGATCCATGAACTTTAGTATCAAAGTCATTCTCAGTGGCATTTTGTTTGTGCAATTTAGTTTTTCTCAAACAGTTTTGTTTTATCAAAAACCAAGTGTGAAAAGTGTCGTCGAATACCTTAATACGCAACCGACCGTGGATGAAGTGGCGAAGATGATTGCGTTTAGCGGGATGAATGCTAAGTCTTTAATTACGATCAGGAAAATTTTAAAAGAAAAAGGTGTGGCGACTAAGACCCGAATGCCCAGCATAGAACTAAAAGGAAACAGACTGACGATCGAGGGTCTAGAGCATCCATTGATAAT
>DDTZ01000154.1:0-2106 GCA_002344565.1 Bdellovibrionaceae bacterium UBA2351
ACCGTTAAGTTTGCCAGGAGTTGGCGTTTTTTTCAGCTGTAGAGATTTAGACAGTTGAGTGACAAAAAGCGTTTACAAAGGGCGATCGTCCATTCCCAAGCGGCCATAAAAGGGAAGCTTTAGTGCGGGACGAAACAGATCAATTCCAAATGTCATGCTAAGGATATTAAACTCGATACCTTCCCCGAAGCCGACGGTGACGCCAAGGACGCCGAATAGTGAAATTTGCCCACCGCTGCCAGTTGGGCTAACAGCAAAAATATTTGAGTTAGTTAGATAGTCTTTCCCTATCGCGTGAGGGGGGAGCTCAACAGTCACTTCGGGGGTGTAGCGAATAATGTATTCAACAAATGTATTGCTGTTAGGGCCTGGCCACAATGTGTACGTATTTTTGAAAGGATACTCAGAGATGAGTTTCTTAGCCTGTTCTATCATACGCTCGGCTTTTTCCCCGCGTGCTTCAAAAATGATTGTTGGTTTGTTGCCGAACCAATGTCGGTCTGGAATATCGTCTCCGACAGCAAGTGAGCTGCCGTTACGCCTCAAATTCCAACTTGTGACCTGCGCGACAGTGTAGGCAGTTTCGTCTTTTTTCTTCCATGCAATCCAAGGGTGAGTGGCAAAATATCCGCGCCAAGAAAACGCCCGGGCTGCATAGATTTGATAGATAGACTCATTTAGTTCATTTGGTAGCGGCGCGATTTTGGCGCTCTCGCGATTAGCTGTTTGCCAGTGAGTGGTCGAGCAACTGGTGAGGCCTAAAAGGCCGATGAATAGCAGCAAAGAGGCAAAGTAATGAGTCATCTGATGAGTATGCGGCAGAATCTGCCAATAGTTAAACTTTTTGTAACCATTGTGTTTCTAGGCGCAAAGCAACTCCATCGACTTTGCAGTCAACTTCTTCATTGTTGCCTGAAATCAGGCGAATACGTTTTACCAAAGTGCCGCGTTTTACCACCATGGAAGATCCTTTCACGTTGAGGTCTTTAATGACTTTCACCGCGTCCTCATTTGTAAGAATGTTTCCTTGGCTATCTTTTGTGGGTAACATAACGCCCGCACCAGCCCCTGCTGATAGGGTTTTTTCAAGTGCTGCTAAAAGCTTTGTCCAGCCGAGTTTGGATTGATCTACCATATCTGCTCGGTCGATTTCAGTTTTTACCAGAACTTCGGTCCCTGCTGGGCGCGTGGTAAAAAATAGTTCGACATAATCAGTTTGTTCAGCGCCGTCACCGACACCAAAAACAAATGCGATTTTTTCATTCGTTTCAAATTCTAAAAAAGTGCCGTTGTGGGGGACGCTCGCATCCCCACGTGTTTCAATGATGGTGAACTGACCGCCGGTTTCGGGTGTTAATTCTGACGATACTAAAATGCCGCCTTCCGAACGAAAGAAAAACGTTTCGAATTTTGCAACATCAGTAAAAGCAGAAAACACGGTTTCAATAGGAAATGAATAGGTATGTTTGACTTCAATTTGAGGCATAGGATTTGGAGTATTCCATATTGAGGAGTCGTTTCCAACCATAAAACCTCTAATTTGCTTTATGGGTATCCAAAGTGGAAACAAAATAGACACATGAGGATCAAAGAAGTCATTTTAATCACCATCTTTATGATCATCAATCTATTCGTTATTACAGGCATCCTATTACAGCTGGAAAAAGACTTTAATGATAAGCCCGATTACAACGTTGAACGCATTATTTTACAGTCATCGGACAGCGATGGCGAGGCGATGAGGGCACTCAAAGAAAAGAGCGGCCGGAAGTCACCTTTTGAATATAATCAGTAGTAACTGGCCCCTTACTCTGCAGCTGGAGATAATATAGCACATCCACAAGGCCCTGAAAAAGTGGGTATTTTTTGAACTCATTGTCTTTTATATTTATTTAAAGCTCTTAGTGAAGTGTGTTTGCCTAAAACAATATGTCTGGCAAGTCATTGGAAATGAGGAATAGCACGAATATTCGAATAGATGTTCTCTAAATAGAGTCCGGATTTCCATACTAGAGTTTCCGGCCGTGCGGATCATTAGAATCTCAGATCACATTTAGGCGTCCGATGGGAATTTGGTGCCTGGTCGGCAAAACTAAAGCCCCATTT
>DDTZ01000154.1:2434-23011 GCA_002344565.1 Bdellovibrionaceae bacterium UBA2351
GCCTTGATGAACTGCGCTTCAAGTGTCGTTAACACAACCGAGTTAATAATTCCTTCAACCGTAGTTGTTCTTTGAAGGACGTTGGCGCTACGACGGATTCCCATAAGGAACGGTCCTAGAACTTCCACTTTACCTAATTGCTGCATCAACTTGTAGCTGATATTGGCGCTTTCTAGATTTGGGAACACTAATACGTTAGCTCCGCCTTTGATTTCGCAGAATGGGAAAATACGTTCTGCGATTTCTGAATTAACGGCCGTGTCGGCTTGAATATCGCCATCGATCATTAAGTCTGGGCGAAGTTCACGCGCAATGTCCGCCGCTTTTTTCATTTTAGCGGGTGTACCTGGCGCCGCCGTGAAGTTTGAATAGGATAACATGGCCACTTTAGGCTTTTTTCCAAAGTACTCTACAATGCGACTACATTGTAGAGCGATCTTCGCTAGATTTTCACTCGAAGGGTCAAAGCCCATCGTAGTATCTGCTAACATGACGAAGCGATCATCAGTTAAAACTAAGTTGCAACCAGCAGCAACTTCATTATGGCCAACACCAATGATTTGCAAGATTGGTTTTACAGCGTCAGCGTAGTTCTGTGTTGACCCAGTCACCAAGCCGTCCGCATCATCCATCATCACCATCATTGAAGCGAAATAATTGGGGTCAGCCATTAAACGTTCTGCTTCTTTTAGTGTCGTACCTTTGCGTTGGCGACGTTTGTAAAGTTCTTGAACATAGTCTTTGAATTTAGGGTGTTGCGACGGATGAATTATTGGAATGTTTTCAAGCGAAGTTAATTCTAGATTCTTAATTTTCTCACGCACGCGATCGGGATAGCCGATTAAGATCGGTTCACAAATGCCTTCATCAACTAATGTACGTAGGGCTTTTAGGATTTTGTTTGATGTTCCCTCTGGGAAAACGATTTTGCATTTGCGGCCATCCGCTACTGAATTTAAGCGAACGCGATTAATAGATGAACGAATAAATGATTTTGACGGGCCTTGGAATGATTCCAAACGGTCACGGTATTTATCCCAGTCTTCAATCTTTCGAGTCGCAACACCTGTTTCGATTGCGGCTTTAGCTACAGCTGGCGCGACCCACATTAATACGCGCGTATCGAACGGTTTGGGAATTAAATATTCGCGACCAAATTTAAAGGCTTTGCCTCCGTACGTTTCGGATACTCGTTCAGGAACGGGCTCTCTTGCTAGCGCGGCCAACGCTTTTACGGCGGCTAATTTCATCTCTTCATTAATTTGAGTCGAACGTGTATCTAGGGCTCCACGGAAAATAGACGGGAAGCCAAGCACATTGTTTACTTGATTTGGAAAATCAGAACGACCTGTGGCCACAATCGCATCGGGACGTGCGGCTCTCGCTACGCCAGGTTCGATTTCTGGGTCGGGGTTGGCCATCGCAAAAATGATCGGATCACGATTCATTTTCATGAGCATCTCCGGCGTCACGGCGCCTGCCACCGATAAACCTACAAATACGTCCGCGCCGTCTAGCGCTTCTGTCAATGTGCGTTTTTCCGTATCCACCATAAACGCGTCTTTGTATTTATTCATTCCCGCTTTGCGGCCTTTGTAGATCACACCTTGAGAATCACACATCATTAAGTTTGAACGTTTCACACCGAGTGAAATAAAGATGTTTGAACACGCGACGGCACTGGCGCCGGCGCCGTTTACGACCACACGAATTTGACTCATGTCCTTGTTCGTGATTTGGCAGGCGTTTAGTAAGGCGGCTCCGCTTACGATCGCCGTTCCGTGTTGGTCATCATGGAATACAGGAATGTTCATTTCTTTTTTAAGTGTTTCTTCGATTTCAAAACATTCAGGGGCTTTGATGTCTTCGAGATTGATCCCGCCGAATGTAGGTTCCAGTTGTTTAACTGCTTGAATAAATTCTTTTACGTCAGATGTTTTGATTTCGATATCAAACACATCGATACCTGCGAACTGCTTGAAGAGAATACCTTTTCCTTCCATCACCGGTTTAGAGGCCGAAGGGCCGATGTTGCCTAAACCTAAAACGGCGGTACCGTTAGAGATTACCCCGACTAGGTTTCCTTTAGAGGTGTAGTCGTAAACTTTAGATTCGTCTTTTGCGATCGCTTTGCACGGAACAGCAACTCCGGGTGAGTACGCCAGGGCTAAATCTTTTTCAGTAGCACAGGGCTTAGAAGAAATAACTTCGATTTTTCCTGGCTTGCCTTTTGAGTGGTACTCTAAAGCTTCATTATCAAAATTCCCGTTGCTCATAACATTCCTTTATACGCTCTAAAATCTAAGGTTTTTTCTAGGAGCGAATTGTTAAATAAGGCCCTATTAAAAGGGGGTTAGGTAGTATTGTCAAATTGAACTGGGTGCATAAAAAATACGCTCTGGAAAAAGAAAAAAAGTTTTAACCCAACCCTAAGGCTTGATCGTCTTATAAGCAGACGGGCGGACGGAATCGCTCAAGAATAAGGCAAGATGTCTTGTTCAGTTAACAGATCAGGGAGGATCGCATGAAAAAGGTTTCAATTTTGGTAGCTATAATTATGATTCACAGTGGCTATACCGTTCGTGCGGCCGCATCTGTGGACTTTAACAAGGAGATCGAAATGGTAATGCAGGAGCAGTTTAACACGCATATGGAAACAGTGACAAAAACAGGTGTCACCGAAGCGGCCGTGGACTTTGAGAACACGTACCGCAAGCCGTCTCCGTCAAAAAATCTAACATTTTTTCCCCTGAAACTACGGGCGAAGCCTAAGCCAAAGACTAAAGTCGCTGACTTGAAAACATCAGCTCCAGGGACGGATGCGCGAGCGAATTTGATACAGCTGTATCGGGAGCAAGTTTTATGAGCACGTTAATGAAGAAATCTTGAGACTATCAGGAGTGTATAGTGCGGTCTGTCTTTTGAATGGAGGTTCATTAAAAAATTGTAAAATTCTACTCCTTAGATATCATTTTAGATGAAGAATCTAATAGATAACTAAGGAGTTTTTTTATGTCGGGAGCTTCAAAAGCTAAATCGCCTCGTGATGTCGTTATAGTGGAGGGTTTTAGAACTCCGTTCGTAAAATCGGGTGATAAATTTTCTACCGTTCACCCAGCAGATCTGGGTAAGGTGGCTTTAAAAGCCGTTCTTGCAAAAACAAATCTAAATACAAATGAAGTTGATGAAGTCATCATCGGTAACACGGGCAATCCACCAGATGCGGTGAATATTTCTCGTGTTGTTGCGTTGGGTTCCGGAATCCCGCAAAAGACTTCGGCGTATACCGTCCACAGAAATTGCGCGTCAGCTTTAGAGAGTATTTCTAACGGGTACGAGAAAATCCGCAGCGGCACTATGGATGTCATCATCGCGGGTGGGACGGAAAATATGTCTCAAATGCCGATCTTGATGCCGCAAAAATTCCAAAAAATCTTTATGGATCTTCCTCGCGCTAAAGGTCCCTCACAGGCGCTGCCACTGTTGTGGAAACTATTTAAAACCGACGTTAAGCAAATCAAAGCGATGCTTTCAGGTGATATGCGAAATGAGTTAATGCCGTCTGCTGCAGTTATGCAGGGTCTGACGGATCCTTTTGTTGGAATCAACATGGGGCAAACCGCCGAGATCTTGGCAAAAGAGTGGGGTTTGTCTCGCCAGACTCAAGATGAATTTGCTTTGCGGTCTCATAAGTTAGCGTCCGCAGCTAAAGAAAAACTTCGTGAGGAAATTTCTCCGGTAGCGCTGGCTCCGGATTATAAAGAAACAATCGTGGATGATATTGGTCCTCGGGATAATCAGACGATCGAAGCATTGAATAAATTAAAACCGTTCTTTGATAAAGAAACAGGAACTATCACGGCGGGTAACTCGTGTCCTATCACAGACGGTGCAGCGATGGTGTTATTGATGTCGCGCGAGAAAGCGGAATCACTTGGTTATAAACCCCTGGCTCGTATTTTATCATATGGCTTTGCGGGATTGGAGCCGGAGCGTATGGGGCTAGGCCCTGTGTACTCAACTCCGGTTGCATTAAAGCGTGCCGGTCTTGAATTAAAAGACATGGGTTTGATCGAATTGAATGAAGCCTTCGCAGCGCAAGTGCTTGCGTGTCAGAAAGCATTCAACTCGGATGAGTTTGCAAAAAACAAACTAGGTTTATCTCAACGTGTGGGTGAGGTGAGATCTGAAATTCTAAACGTAAATGGCGGTGCGATCGCGTTAGGACATCCGGTGGGAACGACGGGAACACGTATCACGTTGACGTTGATGCGCGAAATGCGTCGTCGCAGTGTTCAGTTTGGTTTAGCCACATTGTGTATTGGTGGCGGTCAAGGTGGATCAATCATTATCGAGAACGAAAATTAAAAGGCTGAGGATTCAATATGAGCATGCAAGACAGTTTCAAAATTAAGTACAACGGTGATATCGCGACGCTAGAAATGGATCTTCAAGGCGAGAAAGTAAATAAACTTTCAACGGCCGTGATGGGCCGATTCAAAGACGTTATCGAAGAAGTTTCAAAATCAAAGGCAAAGGTATTTATCATTAAATCACTTAAGCCAAAGATTTTCGTAGCGGGCGCCGATATCGAAGAAATCAAAAATCTAAAAACTAAAGACGCGGTGGAAGCGGCGGTAAAAGGTGGCCAGGATATTTTCAATTTACTAGAAGATATGCCGCAAGTGACGATTGCATCGGTGAATGGTGCATGTGCGGGTGGTGGTTGCGAAATGATCTTAGCGTGTGACTACAGAATCGCATCGGAAGATCCTTCGACTCGTATCGGTCTGCCAGAAACGCAGCTCGGTATTATTCCTGGTTTTGGAGGCTGTGTTCGTTTGCCCCGTACTATTGGTATTCAAGCGGCTCTTGATATTATCTTAGCAGGTAAATTATTGAATGGTAAGAAAGCTAAAAAAGCAGGCCTGATAGATAAATTAGTTCATCAGTCCATTCTTGAAGAAGAAACCCTGAAGTGGGCTAATCAGATTCTCAAAGACGGCGCTCAAAAACGTCGTAAAATATTCCAGCCGCAGGGTTTGGTTGGAAAAATTTTGGAAGGTGGATTAGGTCGCGGTATCGTATTTAGTAAAGCTAAAGAAGCTACGATGAAAGCAACGAAAGGTCACTATCCGGCGCCGATCGCTGCATTGCAAGTCGTGAAAGAAACCTACGGCATGAGTGATCGTCAGAAGGCGCTTGATGTCGAACGAAAATATTTCGGAGAGATGGCGTTAACGGATGTGTCTAAAAATTTGATTCACGTATTCTATTTAACAGAAATGGTAAAAAAACAAACGGGCTTGCCAGCGGGAAGTTCAGCGAAAGCGAAAGACGTAAAAGCGGTGGGTGTTTTAGGTGCGGGTACGATGGGTGGTGGCATCGCCTATATCGGTGCGGATAAGGGTATTCATATGCGCGTAAAAGATATCAACCACGATGCTCTTAATAAGGCTTATAAACACGCATCTGATATCTGGGCTAAGCTTGTTAAGAAGAGAGTGATCGATAAATTCCAGGCGAAACAAAAAATGGATTTAGTGTCGGGCGGCTTGGGGTACGAAGGTTTTAAAACCTTGGATGTTGTAATCGAAGCGATCGTTGAAGATATGAATATTAAACGTAAAGTAATCGCTGAAACCGCAGGTCAAATGCGTTCTGATGCGATCATCGTGACAAATACGTCTTCATTAAGTGTAACGGAAATGGGGCAGGCTCATCCGAAACCGGAAAATTTTGCAGGGATGCATTTTTTCAATCCGGTAGATAAAATGCCGTTGGTTGAGGTTATTCGTGGTCCACAGTCTAGTGATGAAACGATTGCAACAATTTTTGAATTGTCTAAGAAAATGGGAAAAATGCCGGTGGTTGTAAAAGACGGACCGGGCTTTCTAGTGAATCGTTTATTAATTCCTTATCTGAATGAAGCTACGTTCATGTTCCAAGAAGGAATGGATATTAAAAAAATGGATGACTGGTACGTGAAAAACTTCGGAATGCCCATGGGCCCATTAGCTTTAATGGACGAAGTGGGATTGGATGTTGGTATCAAAGTCGTTAAGATCTTTAATAAAGCCTTCGGTGCTCGTGTTCAGGTTCCTGATGTGATGGAAAAAATCTCGAAGTCAGGTCGTCTAGGTAAGAAAAATGGCAAAGGCTTCTATAAATACTCAGCGGAAGGTAAACGCCTAGAGCCAGACGAAACTATGTACACGGATATGGGATTATCAGCGCCCACAAATCCACTGACTGAGAAGGAATGTATCGAACGCGGCGTTTTCTCGATGATCAACGAGTGTGCGTCCGCGTTGTATGAAGACCGCATTGTCGACACACCGGATGAAGTGGATTTGGCGATGATCATGGGAACAGGTTTCCCTCCGTTCCGAGGTGGTCTGTGTCGTTATGCAGACAGCGTCGGTTCACAAAATATCGCCAATGCCCTGGAGCAGTATTCTATGCAAAGAAATGCACCTCGGTTAAAACCGATGGGAGCGTTGAATGCGATGGCAAAGGACAATAAAAAGTTTTACTCTAAGTAATTAGTTTTTTAAAACTAGATTAATTTTAAAACGCGGTGAAGGTAGTCTTCCCGCGTTTTTTTTTCGCCAATCGCCAAACCCCTAGCTTCCAACGAAAAAATCTTTCTTTTGTAAAGAAAACATAGAATTATAATCGGGATCGTTCCTAGAGGAGTTCACTATGTATCAATCCTGCGAAAAATATCTAAACAATGAAGACTTAGTTCAATTTCTAAATGTGACTCGTGAAAAACATAGTCGCTATTTTGATTTTGAATCTATTGGAAAATCTTCGCTTGGTGAAGATATATATTTAGTCACTTTGACGGATAAAGAATATAAACATCATTCGGAAAAACCGGCATTCTGGATTGATGCGAATATTCATGCAAGTGAGGTTGCAGGTACACAAGGAGTCGTGTTTTTTATCGAACGATTGCTGGATGAATCGCATCCCAATACCTCTCAGCATAAAGAGTTAATGAAGAAGATGACGTACTATTTGATTCCACGATTTTCACCTGATGGCGCGCGCGCTTTTTTTAAAGAGTCGAATTCTTTTCGTTCAACGCCGCTTGAGATGTCATATGATTATTCTAATTTTAAACGCCAAGATTTGGACGGTGATGGTGATATCACATTAATGCGTTGGAAGGATAAGGCTGGTCCATTCAAAGAACTGGCCGGCCATCCCGGTATTTTGGTTCCACGCGATGCCAGTGATTTTCCATTGGATTCACACGTGTACTATCAAGTAGTGCCAGAAGGCACATGGACTAATTTTGATGGTTTCAAAAAGGCAAAGAACTATGACGTTGGCTATGATTTCAATCGCCAGTCGCCTTCGTTCTTTGCTCCAGAAGGAATTCAGAAGGGGGCAGGTACACTGCCTCTTGAGTTTCCAGAGACCCGCGCGGTCGCAAATGCGATTCGTGCGCGTAAGAATATTTTTGCGTCCAATTCGTATCATACATATGGGGGGTTCATTATTAAAACGCCAGCTAATGTTCCCGAAGCCTCTGTTCCTCTAGAGGATCGTATGCGTTCGGAAATGATTGGTGAGTTGTTGCAAAAAAATACAGGCTACACGGTTCATTCCGGTGGAGATGATTTTGTATATGTTCCGGGACAGCCTCTTCCGGGAACATTTGATGAGTGGTACTATTTGCACCTAGGGATCATGGGGATGACCGTTGAGTACTGGGATGTATGGAAGCAGGCGGGTATGTCCTGGAAAAAAGCGGTCGAAAAATACGAGACACTTTCTGCTGAAAACATGGTTAAGTTAGTGATCTGGGCCAAGGAGAATCTAAAACGGGACGAGTATTTTAAAGAATGGACGTCCTATGACCATCCTCAGCTAGGTAAGGTAGAAATAGGTGGATTTAAAACAGCATTCTTTTTAACAAATCCACCAGTGAAGTACTTAGCTAAAGAGATTGAAAATGTGTTTGAAGGCAGTTTTGCGGTATCGCGAATGGCGCCTTTGGTTGAGGTGGAATCTATTTTGGTGCAACCTGTGGAGGGCGATGTGACGAAGGTCAGCGTTGTTGTGAAAAATACGGGTTATTTTCCAACATATGGTTCTGCTCAAGCATTGAAAGTCAAAATCGTTAACAAGCCTTTATGTAAAACATCACTCAGTGCTAAGTCCGGTGAGTTAAAAATTCTTTCGGCTCCTACTCCAGAGTCTATCCATCATCTGAAGGGTTTTTCAGATAGCAACCCACGCGTGTCACCATTTTTTGGGACGGGATTTAGCCATGAGTACGAACAACAATTAAGCTGGATCATTCAGGGTCATGGTGAGTTCACATTTGAAATTAATTATTATAAGGGCGGAGTTGTTAGGCAGACCGTAACTGTTTAGTTACGGATCTTGGATGTGTCGGTACTTCCAGATAAGTCGGCCCATCGTGAGGAAAAGAATTATGATTGTGGCTACGAGTCCGTAGCCATAACCGTCACCTGGGTAATTTGCATACTGTAAACCAAAGTAAACCATAAACACCTTATTCACAATCGTGGGGCCTAAAAAGACAACTAAGAAGTCTTTTAGGACGCTGGGTTTAGCTGGTTCTTGTTTGGTCACAGTTGCCTCTGTTGAAAGCTATTTCTTTAAACGAACACTTTCGATTTTCACAGTTTCTAGAGGAACATCGTCCATCGGCATACCGCTTGGAGTGTTTTTTACACCCGTTTGGACACTTTTGATTTTATCTACGACGTCCGTGCCTTTAGTGACTTTTCCAAAAACAGCATAACCCCAACCACCTGGAGTTTTTTCTCGATGGTTGAGTGCACCGTTGTCTTTAACGTTAATATAGAATTGAGCCGTCGCAGAGTGTGGATCACTCGTACGCGCCATAGCGATCGTGTATTTGTCGTTCTTTAGGCCATTATCGGCTTCGTTTTTAATAGAATCTTTTGTGTCTTTTTCAGTTAGATCATCTTTAAAACCGCCACCTTGAATCATGAAACCGTCGATTACGCGGTGAAAAATCGTACCATCGTAGAATTTGTTTTTTACATACATTAGGAAGTTTTCAACCGATTTAGGTGCTTTTTCTTTATCCAATTCAACAACGATCACGCCTTTGCTGGTTTTGATTTCAACGATGGGGTTTTTACCTGTTGTTTTCTTAGCTGATTTGTCTGTTTCCTTAACTGCCGTTTTAGTTTCTGTTTCTTTGGCTGGTGCTTCGTTAGCCGCCCAAGCGAAGGTTGTGAAAAATAATAAAATCCCGATTTTAAGCATGAGTATTCTCCTTGATAGAAAAACTAAGGCGCTCAGTAGAATCTGTCAATACCTCAGTCTAGATAAGAAGCGGGTCATATTTAGTTTGCCCTTTAAAGAGCCGAATGTCCTTTGTATGGCAAATTTACCGCAAAAAGGAACCGCTCCGGTCGATTGGAAGAATGAAGCCGGGCCGATTCGAAAATTTTTGAATGATATCTCTGTAACCGAGATCATGATCAATCGCTATGACCGCGTGTTTGTCGAGCGTAAGGGCGTGATTGAGGAAACCGAGGGTAAGTTTGACAATCCCGAACATTTTATGCGCTTTGTGTTGGCTTTAGCTGTTAGTGTTGGACGAGAGCTTAATCGTCGCAATCCATTTTTAGATGCAAAGCTAATGGATGGTTCTCGTATCAATATAGTAATTCCACCAATTAGTATCGAAGGGCCCGCGGTCACTATTCGTAAATTTTCTCCGGTGATGATTCACTATAATAATTTGATTCATCACGGCGCTTTTGATGAAAAGATACTCTATTTTCTAAATCAGGCGGTGTTGGCCCGTCAGAATATTGTAGTCAGTGGTGGAACGGGGTCAGGAAAGACAACATTATTGAATATATTATCGCAGTTTATTCCAGCGCGCGAGCGTATCGTAACGATTGAAGATACATGCGAGTTGCAGTTGTCGGTTAAAAACCAAGTGAAAATGGAATGTCGTTCCTCGGTGGGTGAAGTTCAATTTGATATTAAGGACTTGTTGAAGAACTCGCTTCGTATGCGTCCAGATCGTATCATTATCGGTGAAGTTCGTGGTGGTGAAGCTATGGATATGCTGGTGGCAATGAACACTGGCCACGATGGCAGTATGAGTACACTACATGCAAATTCGGCACACGATGCCTTACGCCGTATCGAAGCCATGGTGCTACGAGGTGCGAATGATGTTCCTGTTTCATCTGTTCGTCAGGATATTGCCTCTACAATCAATATTATTGTGCAAGCGGCTCGATCAAATGATGGAACACGACGTATCGTTGAAATCGTAGAAGTTTTGGCAAACGTGGGTGAAAACTATCGAACGGAACGTATTTTTGAATTCGATCCCGCTACCAACATTTTCAAATCGACCGGTTATATTCCGCGATTTGTTACCAACGGTAAAAATCCCAAGTTGAGATTAAGTCCTGAATTCTTTAATCCTGAGCACAAAATTAAACTGACTGGTTAATTATTTTTTGATTTCAATTTTACCAGAATCGTCAATAGGTACAGTGAAAGCTCCGCTAGAAAGAGAACCTTTTAGTTTGTACTCGCGTACAGACTTGAAAAGATAGTTTTCAACCGCCGCTTTGGCCGAGCTGTAGTCTAAACGAACAGGGATTGTAACAAGTGTTGTGTCTTTTGATTTTAATTCGACTTTTTTGTCGTAGACGCCGCTAAATAGTGAGCTATTACCAATGCTTAAATCATATTTAAATTTATCTATATTAAGCGGTGTGGAATTTGGATTTTTGACAGCTAAATTTACCTCTAGGTCGATTCCTTGCAGGCCGACATTGCCAACGTCGACGGACTTCACATCGACCTTAGGTGGCTCAATAAGACTTTGCAAAACGCCCCATGTTTCACAACCGGACAGAGTCAAGGTGGTGCCGATTAAAATCATCAACGATGTTAAAGTGATTTTCGCCATATTTGAGCTCCTGCTTGATAAATGGTTGAAGAATAGAAAAACTTTGGTCACTGACAGGTTACTGACCGTAACTAACTAGTGAGGCTGGGCTGATCATCATGGGAGCGGACCTGCGACCACCTTGTAATTTGCTAGAAAAATACAAGCTCAGTAAAAGAGCTAAAAATATAAAAAACCAAGAAGACGGTTGCAAATATCTAAGCATAAGCCCTACTTTTTAACTACACCATTTTTGTAGATGTTATAATATTCTATTGCGCTGACAATACTTAAAATCGAGCTAATCCAAAGTACTCCGTACCCAATTTGTCCCACTCTCAAGAACAAGTCGCTGAAAAATTCCGCCTCATATTGACCGTGGTAAGATTTTCCTAAGATAAGTGCAGGAATCGCGCCCATTTGAAGACCGGCTTTCCATTTACCTGACGGCTTAGCGTCAATAATAATTTGATCGGCCGAGGCTACAGCGCGAATCCCGCCAATAAATGTGTCCCGAACTGTCAGTAGAATAACTACGTAAGGGTCGATGAACCCCAAAAAGGTTAAAAATACTAAAACGCTAGATACTAGGATTTTATCCGTCACCGGGTCCATGAATTTCCCCAAATTGCTGACGAGTTTCCATTTTCTAGCGTAGTAGCCATCAAAATAGTCTGTGATGGACGCTAGAATGAATAAAACAGCGGCAATAATGGAAAAGAAAAAACGTGATTGATTTAAGCATAAAATAACGACTGGAACCACGTACACGCGGCTCATGGTTAATTGCATTGGGAGGTTCTGTTTCCACAGTGGTAAAGATGTCGACACGGCCATTTACGTGTAGGTCAGCCCTTTGGGTTTGTCATTTGAAAAAAGAAATTTGAAAAAAAGTATAAACGGTGTAGATTTAGGCCCTAAATTAATGAAACCGAATGACATTTTTTCATACCAGCATCGCGTGCAATTTTATGAGACCGACACCATGGGTGTTGTTCATCACTCCAACTATTTGCGCTTTTGTGAAGAAGCTCGGGTGGCCTGGGCTCATTCCGTCGGTTTGATTGATTATCAGAAGCCAGAAAGCGCGTCTCATTTTGCCGTATTAGAAACCCGAGTTAAGCATGTTAAGCCAGCTCTTTTTGGTGACGTGCTGACGGTGTGGCTGCAGGTCCGCATGGAAGGTATCCGAATTTACTTTCAATATAAAATCCAAAAAGAGAGTGAGATCATTAGCTTAGCGGAAACTACGCATGTATCACTCGATAAAAACTTAAAACCTTTAAGATTAACCAAAGAATTTAAAACTGTAATGGAGACCCTTGTATGGAAAGAAACCTGGCTTTAGAATTTGTACGCGTAACCGAAGCGGCAGCTCTAGCAAGTGCACGATGGATTGGGCACGGTAATGAAAAAGCGGCGGACCAAGCAGCCGTGGATGCGATGAGACGCGCATTTGACTCAGTTCGCATCGACGGTACGGTTGTGATTGGCGAAGGTGAGCGTGATGAAGCGCCTATGCTGTACATCGGTGAAAAAGTCGGTGTTAAATCAGAAGACTCTCCGAAAATTGATATTGCTCTTGATCCACTTGAAGGAACCACGATTTGTGCCACGGGCGGTGTTGGCTCTATTTCTGTGATCGCGCTCGCTGAGCATGGAAATTTTCTTCATGCGCCGGATACATACATGGATAAAATTGCCTGCGGACCTGCCGCCAAAGGGATGATCGATATAGATAAATCACCGACTGAAAACATCAATCGCGTCGCGGACGCTTTGAAAAAATCGGTGCAAGATGTAACAGTTGTGATCTTGGATCGCCCTCGTCATAAAGACCTTATTGCGGAGACTCGTAAAACCGGCGCACGCATTCATTTGATTGGCGACGGAGATGTGTCAGCGGCAGTCGCTGCGGCTTGGCCCGACAGCGGTATTGATTTGTTAATGGGGATCGGTGGCGCGCCAGAGGGCGTGATTTCGGCGGCGGCTATGCAATGTTTGGGTGGAGACTTTCAAGGTCGCCTGAAGTTCCGTAACGAAGAAGAAAAACAACGTGCTTTAAAGATGGGAATCAAAAACCTTGAGCAAAAATACAAGATTGATGATCTGGCTCGTGGCAGTGTGATGTTCTGCGCGACGGGTGTAACAGATGGGCCTCTGTTAAAAGGTGTAAAATCTTTGCCTAAAAGCATGGCTCGCACCCATAGCATCGTGATGAGATCAAAAACGGGTACTATTCGTACCGTTGATACTCTTCACAACTTGAATGTTAAGTCACTGTAGCTACGATTTTTCGATTTGACTTCGACTTGTCCTGTCCTTCAGAATTGGATTATGGCAAAAGCACAGACAAGCGAAGTCTTTAAATGTACAGCAGAACAACTTTATAAAATCGTAACCGATTATTCTAAATACCCTGAGTTTCTATCAGAGGTTAAAAAATGTGAAGTCATTAAAGCTGAAGGTAACAAGAAGTTAGTTGAATATCATGTCTCGATGGTTAAGTCGTTTAACTATCGACTGCAAATGGTGGAAAACTACTTAGAAAATGGGGTTTCAACGGTAACTTGGGATTTTATTTCCGGCGATGTTTTTAAAACTCAGCGGGGTGGTTGGAAAATTGAACCGGAAGGAAGTCAGTGCCGAGCCACCTATGAAGTAGAGGCGACATTTGGAATATTTGTTCCGGGGCCGATTGCCAATACGCTAGTGAGCGTAAGTCTTCCAAACATGATTTCTAGTTATCATAAAAGGATACAGCAGCTTTATGGAAAATAACGATTCTTCGAACAAGAAGAACGAAGGTCCTTCGTTTGACGATGCAAAAGGAATGTTTGCGGAAACTTTGAAAAAAGTTTTTACGACCGGTGTTTCGGCAGCATTTATGACAGAAGAAAGTATTCGCAGTTATTTACAAGAGCTAAAGTTGCCAAAAGAAATTTTAAATGTGCTAATTCAGAGCGCCAACAAGTCTAAAGATGATATTACTCAAAGGGTATCCAAAGAAATCATCGGAATTTTCAATAAAATTGATTGGATTGCTGAATTGAGCAAGTTTGCCGAGACTCATAAATTCAAAATCAGTGCGGAAATCGATATCATAAAAAAAGAAACTAAAGTCGAAAAAGTAGACGTTACTAAGGAGAACTAAATTTACGTTCAAGGGATGGTAATATATCGGCTCTTCGCGCGATTGTTTCTTGGATAGTCGCTTTAGAAAAATGTCCATTCATTAGTTCGCGAATTCGCTCAGGCGTAAGTCTATTCTTTAAATTTTCATAAAACGGACGTTGATCTTTCACGTCAAAACCAAATTCATTGACCGGGTTTGTGGGGCTAAAACGACCTTGAGCTGTAGTTTGCTCTTGGAATGCCGCGGCCTGATCGATTAGAACAAGGCCCGAATCTTCACCAGGTAACACCGTCTTGCCGATTTGAGTGGAGGCGACCCATTGTTTGATGTTGTAGGGGTTTCGATCCATGTTGTAAATCAAGTAGTCAAATAGTTTCATCGTGTTTTTCTGAATCGTCATAGGGGCTTCGACATGGTTGAACAGCAGGTGCGAGTATTTACGTAGCTCGTCCCATGTGTATTCGTGTCGAATATTGAAATCGACGAACGCTTGAAGAGATCCTGTCATTCCATTTAGAGTTCGTAGTGTTGTGATCGGAGTTATTCCTAAATTCAGTTCAGTTGAAAACAGGGATGCCATCGTTTCTGCCACTGGATTTGCTAGAGCGGCATTATGAGTTGAGCGTTCTGTCCAAAATTCTGGATTGGGTTTAAAGATAGCCTTTAATCCGCTGTCTAAAGTGACAAGGTAGAGTTCTGAAATTCGACCCTCTGATGGTGGGATGACCATTTTTTTTATCGAGCGTACGTTACCTGTTGATAAACGAACCCGGATATCATTTTCTAGCTTTTGGCGCGTTCGAAATCACCTGTTTTTTGCAACATCCAAACGGCTTCTTGATAGCGCTTTTGGTTGAATAGCTTTTCGGCATGTCGGGACGAGAGTCCGTTGGTGCTATTTGAACAGGTGTCGTTAGAAATTGGATTTAGATTTAACGCTCCGATTAAAGCTTAAGTTCTTGAAAATACGCGGTAATGATGGAAACATTTGGGCTGCCAACTAGGGTTTTTAAAAGGAGTTGTGTGTGAATGCGTTTGTAAAAGTCGTGGCCGTAGCGGTATTGCTATCACAAGGTGTTTGGGCAAAAGATTTAGCAAGTCGATTGGGTGTTGGGATGAAGAATAATTCCTCTGAAGACGTTCCCGCAGTTTCGGTTGTGTACTATCCCAATCAGGACTTTGGAATTACGGGTGGTATCGGTATCGATACCAAAAAAGACCAATCCAAATTTGTCGTAAACGGTGGGGTTCGTAAAATTTTATTCAGAGAAAATCAGCTTAATTTCTACTTTGGTGGTCAATTAGGGATCGTAAATTATGAAGGTGGCGGTGAAAAACAAAATGGCTTTGAATTGAATGCTGTTTTTGGTGCTGAATTCTTTTTTACGGGTTTAGATTCTCTCGGTTTTTCATTTGAAGGTGGCGCAGGGATTTCGTCTCTGAAGGATGTTCGCTTTAGAACCATCGGTGATTCGCCTATGCGTGCCGGTATAACATTTTATTTTTAATTCAGGAGAGTGTATGAAAAAAATAGTTTTAACTCAAGATGCCCCAGCGCCTATCGGTCCCTATAGCCAAGCAGTTTCGGCGGGACCATTTTTGTTTTGTTCGGGTCAAATCGCTTTGGATCCAAAGACATCCCAAGTTGTAGGTCAAGATGTAAAAAGTCAGACAGAGCAAGTGATGAAAAACATCGAAGCGGTTTTAACGGCGGGTGGAATGAAGTTTGAAAACGTTGTTAAGACAACGATCTTTTTGACGTCTATGGGTGATTTTCCAATCGTAAACGAAATCTATGGTCGCTTTTTTCCAAACAATCCACCAGCGCGTTCTACAGTTGAAGTGCGTGGTTTACCAAAAGGTGTTCAAGTGGAAGTTGAAGTTTTAGCTTACAAAGGTTAGAGCTTAATTTTAAATGCGAAAAAAAGTATTTCTCTATTTTTCGATCTTTCTTTTCGTTCTGTTTATCGTCATATTTTATTTCGAATACATGGCTGTGGGTTCCGTAAGATCCACAGCGTGGACGCAAGCGTCCGAAGCTGATTGTGGTATTGTTCTGACGGGTGGGCCGGGACGCATACGCGAGGGGATGGATCTGCTGGCGAACAAGAATATTCGCAAACTAATTATTTCGGGCGTGAATCCTAATTCTGATATTAAAGAAATTTTCCCGCAATGGGTGTTCTATCCGGAAGTGGATGAAAAAGATGTCGTTCTTGAAAAACGAAGTGAAACTACGTTTGGAAATGCCACCCAGAGTTTGCCCTTGGTAGAAATTTTGGGTTGCCAAGATGTTATGATTATCACATCTGCATTGCATATGTATCGATCCAAGCGTACCTTCAATCGTGTCTTTCCAAAATTTATGGATATAAAAACGCATATACAGACGCGTTCTAATGAATCCGAGTCCGGCTTTGATCGGCTTCAAGAAACCTTGAAATCCTTGTTTTACTCTATCTGGGCCTACTAAAATCTGTCTTTTATTGAGAATTTAAAATCGATGCTGAACAAAGACTAGACCTTGCGCGAGTTAGTTATCGTTTCAATTATTCCGATTAAAACTCCATGAACATGGTATGGGATCGCATTGAATCGTTAGGTAGAACCATCACGGAAAACCTTGAGTACACGCTCCGGATTTTTTTGATGATTTATTTATCTTTTCGGGCGGCTTTTTTAGATCAAACGCAAAGCCTTCGTCAGACCCTTTCGGTCTTATCAACTCAAATTTACTTTACAGGTTGGCAGGCGATGCCTTTGATTTCCATTTTAGCCTTAGGAACGGGTGGTATTCTTGTGATTCAAGGTATGACCAACCTTACGTTGCTAGGCGGAACAGAAATGCTTGGTAATTTGATTGTTGTCGTTTTGGTCCGCGAGGTTGGGCCGTTATTAACGGCGCTTGTTGTGATCGCCCGAAGCGGGACGGCGGTGGCTACCGAAGTCGGAAATATGCGCGCTAATCGAGAAATCGAAGCCTTGGAGTCAATGGGGATTAATCCTCTTAGTTACATCGTGTTTCCACGTATTTTAGGTGGTATCGTCAGTGTTCTGTGTTTAGCATTCTACTTCATTGTGATCGCGATCTTTGGCGGTTATTTAATTACTCAATTTTTTCATGATATTCCGTTTAGTTTCTATGCTGAAAACTTGTTACGAGCCTTCGGCAAAGAAGATGTTGCGATCTTTCTATTAAAGAACGGTTTTAGCGGCATCATTATTTTCGTCGTATCGTGTTTTCAGGGTTTAAGTGTCCAAAAAAGTCCGCACGAGGTTCCTCAGGTAACCACGCAGGCGGTTGTTAAAAGTATTATTTACGTTACGGTCTTTAATTTAGCTGTAACGGCGATTGTTTATCTGAACCAACTACAAAAACTAGGTGTTGTATGAGCGAACTACAAAAAGGCACGCAGATCAAAAGCTTAAAATTCGAAGGTTTGTTTTTCCAACATGAAACTCAAGACCCTATTTTAAATAATGCTGATTTTGAATTTCCAACAAATGAAAACGTTTTGATTCAGTCAGTCCAAGGAGCCGGGAAGTCGACTCTATTACAGATTTTGGGTGGTTTGATTGTTCCTCAGTCTGGCAAATTTTTGATTAATGATGACAACGTGGTGGACATGTCGTTTGAGGAATTTTTGCCTTACCGTTTGATGATAGGGTACACGTTTGACTACGGCGGATTGATCAATAATAGAACGATATATGATAACTTAATGTTGCCTCTGCTGTATCATAAGTTAGTTGATGTTGAAGAAGCAAACCGACGAGTAATGGAAGTTTTAAAATATTTTGAGCTTGAGAAATTTAAGGACGAGCGTCCGGCTCATATTCCGGGCCGAGTGAGAAAAATTTCCTGTTTACTGCGTCCTATGATGACTCATCCACAAGTTCTATTGCTAGATGATCCATCGGTTGGATTAGGTCAAGAGACAAGTTTGAAGTTTATCGACTTAATCAATAAGCACCGTGCTGAACGCGGCTTGAAACATGTTTTTATTTCTTCGTATGATGAAAAATTTATGAGTCATATCAATCATATCACCGTCCATTTGGATAACGGATTACTGTATGCTCCGCAAATGGAAGGGAATAAGGCAGTTAGCTTATGAAAGTGAAGTTTAATAAGTTTGAACGCGTCGCTGGTTTATTCGTACTGTTTGCAATTGCAGGTTGTATCGTATTGGCCGTTAGCGTAGCGATCAAACAAGGCTGGTTTGAAAATAAAATTAAATTCGAATCAGTTTTTACAAATGCGGACGGTGTTCATCCGGGAACAACAGTCCTGATAGCTGGTCTGCGCGCAGGTAGCGTCGAGGACGTCGAACTCCTCGGAAACAACAAAATTCGAGTTACCTACTATGTGCTTGGTAAATTCCACGAGCGTATTCGCGAAGATTCTAAAGCTCAGTTGGTTAGGCCGTTTGTGATCGGCGACCGTGTTCTTGAAATATCAGTGGGCAGCCCTGAACTGAAAGTAGCTCAGGAAGGTATTCTTTTAGATTCTGAAGAGACTCTGGATTTGATGACATTGCTGAGTGGCAAACGGTTAGGCACGTCGCTAGAGAAAATTTCTGAAATGCTCAGTAATTTACAGTTTTTGATGGGTGCATTCTTGGATCGTGATCGTACAAAATCTATGATCAGTATCTTTGATAAATTAGATCCACTGATGGGTAATATGAATGACATGTCAGAAGAGGTTATTAAGCTGAGTCGTCAATTGACGTACAAAGAAAATCTTAAGAAGACAATTTCTCAAACTGCGGTGTTAACGAAAGAACTAAACGTGATTTTACCGGAGCTTAATCGTCAAAACCCAGAACTAGCTAAAAACTTAGCACAGTTGACAAGCAGTTTGTCCCAGATGACAGAGGATTTTAAATCTGTAACGGTTATGCTTAAAAATTATGGTCCAGAAGTTCCGACAGTCGCAAAACGTGCGCTCGAGGCTTTGGATGAAGCCACGATTCTAATGAAAGCTATGCAGAAGAACTTTTTCTTACGTTCTAACGTTCAAGAAGTTAATCGCGAAGAATCCGAAGAAGTTAAAAAAGGTACTCGTATGCCAGCTCGCGAAAAATCAAATCAGCAACCGTAATTGTCATACATTGGCCTTGCGTTGCTGAGTTCGATTTATTACGCTAGGACATGGTTTTATTCCTGTTTAAAAAACTGATCCTATCTAACCGTGCCGGAAATTTGGTTCGCCGTATTTCACGTTTATCAATGGTCAGTATCGGTGTGTCCACCTTTGCGTTTTTGCTAATTCTTTTTGTAATGAACGGGATGAATAAGAGCATCGAATCGCGCGTGATTTCGCTCGAGGCTCACTTAACTATTTTGCCCAAGGATCGCACAACTCATAAAGATATGGAGTCTGATCCGATTTTGACGAAGATTAAAGATCTGGGCGCGGAACGATATTCGTTGTTTGACACTCAAGATGTGATTATTCGTACGATGGAAGGGCAGTTTAAAGGTGCCATTGCTCAAGGCTTTGTTCGTAAAAGTTTTGAAAATCTAAATCAGAAAATCAAAGAGCAAAATGAAAAGCACATTAAAAAAGGCTCGAACTATCAAATTGAAACTCAAATGTGGCAGGAAATGGATATCCCCGAATCCAACGAGATTTTGATAGGGGTAGATTTAGCGCGTAGCTTGGGAGTATTTGAGGGTGATTATTTGATGGTGTTGCCGCCAGAGAGCTTGTTGTTAGCTTCGGGCGAAGCTCCGGTGTTTGAGAAAGTGAGAATAAAGAAAATCCTTGCGACTAATTTGGCGGATCTAGATTCGCAGTACATTTTCTATATGCGCGATTTGACATTGGCGTCACTCAAACACTCTTTAAGTCGTCAGGTCGGTATCGAGGTGTGGTTGAAGGATGCGATGGATGCTGGCCGTTTTCAGGATTATTTACTGGACTGGGTAGTGGATCAAAAGGAATCAGGGAAACCATTGCCTATCGAGTGGAATATTCAAACTTGGATGGATCGAAATTCGGCTCTGTTTTATGCGTTGAAGTTAGAAAAGTTTATGATTGGTTTGTTCTTGGGTTTAGCAGGACTGATAGCTTCATTTTCCATTTTGACGGTGTTAGCGTTATTGATCTCGCAAAAAAAACGCGACATCGCGATGCTCAGAACGTTAGGGCTTTCGCAGAAATCAGCGATCCGCTATTTTATCCAAATGGGCGTAAGTCTTTCTTTAGTGGGTGTATCGATAGGTGCCGTGCTGGGGTTAATTATCGGCTACACGCTCGAATACTATCCCATCAACATCTTACCGGACATCTATTACGATTCAACAATACCAGCTAAAGTAAACCTTTTCCTATTCTTTGCAGTCGTCTTCGTAACAACCCTAATCGCCTTCCTAGGTTCCTACCTACCAACAAAAGCAATAGAAAAAATCTCTCCAGCCGAAGTCCTAAGAATGAAAAACTAAAAGGTACCAGCTCCTAAAAGTCCGCCGCATACGGCCGGACTTTTAGGAG
>DDTZ01000154.1:23299-35644 GCA_002344565.1 Bdellovibrionaceae bacterium UBA2351
GCTGGTACCTTTTGGGTTATACCGAGATTTGGAAGTCTCTTAGGGTGTCGTTGAGGGAGGTTTTTAGGTCGGTGCTGGGTTTGCGTTGGCCTATGATTAGGGCGCAGTTTACTCCGTATTCGCCGGCTGCGAATTTTTTGTTGATTGTGCCGGGGATTACGACGGAGTTTTTTGGAACATACGCCTTGTACTCTTTAACGTCCGGGCCGGATACATCTAGGATTTTTGTACTGGATGTAATGGTTACGCCGGCGCCAATAACCGCGCCTTCCTCGATGAAGGCGCCTTCCACGATAATGCAACGTGAACCAACGAAAACGTTATCCTCGATGATCACTGGCGCTGCCTGTGTTGGTTCTAGAACGCCGCCGATACCTACGCCGCCAGATAAGTGAACGTTTTTTCCGATCTGTCCACATGAACCTACCGTAGCCCACGTGTCCACCATGGTTCCCGAGTCTACATACGCACCAATGTTTACATATGACGGCATCATTATGCAGCCGGAGTTTAAGAACGATCCATAGCGAGCAATCGCCGGTGGCACAACGCGAACACCTTCAGAGCCAGTCCATTTTTTTGGAGCAATTTTGTCGAAGTAGTTAAATTCGTTTGTTTCCATTAACTGCATTTTTTGAATTCGGAAATACTGAAGGATCGCTTTTTTTACCCACTCGTTTACCTTCCAGCTTTGAGGACCCGTGGCGCCCGGAATTTTTTCAGCGACCCGCAGTTTGCCGTGATCAAGTAATTGAATGACCTCTCTGATAGCTGATGTATCCTCAGAAGAAAGATCATTGACGTTCATTCCTTCTCTAAGGTCTTTGTCGATTTTTTGGATGACGGTTTCTAAGATCATGTTATTGATTCCTTTTTTCTGTTTGTCTTAGGCAGTCTAGGAGTGCCGGAACGTGGACTTTGTTGATTTCGTGGAAATCGATATCTTTTTGAATTTCAAACGTGATGGTTGAAATTCCGCGCTCTTTGCCGCCATAGGTGCCAAGGCTTCCTGGTGTCGGATAACCAATATCGGGTTCGATCGTATATCCGGTGTGCTTTTTGATTACCTCGGCTTCGGGCTCGCAAGCTGGGCCGTTGATATTGATCATTGGATTCCAAGAGTGCGCGCTAATGATTAAATCAAACTTTTGAGCATCGAGCAATTGCACTAAGGCTTGGTTTTCGGGTTCGCTATTAGCCGATTTTCCTGGAAAGTAGCGTTCTTTAGCAGCTACGGGCGACCAGTCTTTGGTGGGCAGATTTCTGTTTAAGTCCACACCGGCAGAGTTCATGCGCATTTTATTTAGAATGCCTTCCGGGTTGAATTCAGGAATCACAGTCACTTGCAGTTTGTAGTTAAACGAAGTTGTTAGTGCAGCCAATACGCCTTGAGCGGCAATAACGCCTTCGGGTTCATCGCCATGTACGCCACCAATAATCAAAGCACGAGGGCCTTGGTGGCCGAAAGAGTATTTGAATACGGGGAGTTGTTTTCGAGTGCGGGCAAATAATTCCATTTTCATAGTATGACCATCCTGGCAAGTAAACTAATGAGAATCGCTAAAAAACTCAATAGCATTTTGTAAAAACCTGAATTAGTCTCATGGTTCAGTTTTCGGGGGATTTTAGGGTATGGAAAAAGAGTTTTTGGTTTATAAAAGTGGCGAGTTAGTGTTTATCTCGGACAAAGCTGAGTTTAAACTGAGCCAATTGACCAAGGACTATCAAGGCCCCATATTTTTCTATAACTTAGATTTCGTCCGTCTGCGTGTGCAGCAAATGCAAGGTGCGTTGAAAGACGTTCGCTTGTTCTACGCCTTAAAAGCAAATTCTCATCCCCATATTTTAAGTGTTTTTAAGAACAGTAGTGTTGGAATTGATGTTGTGAGTGGGGGGGAGATCCAGCACGCCATAGCATGTGGTTTTAGTTATCAACAGCTCGTATACAGCGGTGTTGGTAAAACACGCAAAGAGCTAGAATTGGCCATTAAAAATGATATTCATCAAATTAACGTTGAAAGCATTCCTGAACTGCAGCGAATTGGCCAGATGGCCAAAGAAATGGGTAAAAAAGCAAATGTAGTGTTTCGCATCAATCCTGACATCAGTATTCAATCGCATCCGTATATCGCAACCGGTTTGAAAGATAATAAATTTGGTATCGATTTTGGTCAGTTAAACGATGTGATTGCAGCAGCTAAACAGCACGCTGGCTCGATCGCTGTGAAAGGGATCTCGTTACATCTGGGGTCACAGATGTTGGAATTCTCGAGTCTGAAAGATTCGCTGGCTAAGTTAAAGCCGTTGTTCTGGCAACTGCGTAAAGAGTTTCCTGAGTGTCATCGATTTGATTTCGGTGGTGGTTTAGGAATTCACTATGAAAAACAAGATTTGATTTCCGAAAATGAATTGCTAAAAAAATACGCCGACGTTGTTTTTTCAGAATTAGCGTCGCTAAAAAAAGAAATTCCCGAAATTGAAATTCAGTCCGAACCTGGACGCTGGCTAGTTGGTCATTGCGGTGTCTTGCTTTCGCAAGTGCAGTACGTGAAGAAGACCCCTCATAAAGAATTTATTATTCTGGATTCGGGAATGAATCACTTGTTAAGGCCATCTTTGTATGAGGCCTATCACTGCATTCACGCATTGAAAAACACAGGCTCGTTAAAGACATACGATGTGGTAGGCCCGATCTGCGAAAGCGCTGATTTTTTCGGGAAGGATCGTGAATTAAACGAAGTGAAACAAGACGACTTTGTTGTTGTTCGTGATTGCGGAGCCTATGCCGCGACTATGTCAAGTGACTACAATTTGCAAGAAAGAGCGCAGGAAATTTCCACTGCCGATTTTTAATTAAGTTCTTTCAATAACTCGGTTCGATCTTTAAGTTGAGAACTAATCTCTTTTTTCGCGGACGGGGATGATTCCTGCTGTAAGCGTTTAGTTAATATTGCGATTTGCTGTTCAACCATTTTTTTTACATGAGCTTTTGCTGTGTCGGCCGTTTGATCAGTTTGTGTAAGATTTTTTTCAAGTTTATCTATTCTGGAAACGAGTTCATCCCCAACACACTTAGAAAAATCCGGGTGAGTTTTTGGCCCGCATACGTTTTCGAGTTGCTGAGTCATTTGATTGGATTTGTTAACATCGTTAAATAATGAATAGGCCCAAGCTGAAATTGCCGCTGTAGATAGGAGCCCCAATGTTTTTTTTGCGATAACACCTAACCGAGACCAAACTAAAGTTCCACCTCGTGCGATACCAAAAAGGACGACGGCTGCAAGCACTTGTCCTTTAGTTTTAGTTTTCACTATCGCTTGATCCATATGGTAGGCGACAGTTTTTGATGTTTTGCTGCACTCTGCGATGGCCGATCGATAGCCTGGATTCTGGCGAATATAATCAACCCAATTGTCTTTTTCTGTAAACGTGGATTCTATGCTGAGTTTAAAGCTGGCTCTAGATAGATCGCCTAAAAGGCGATTGAATTCTATCGAAGGATAAATACCAGCGCGGTATTTATCGAGTTCTAACTTAGATTTAAGGATAACTTCAGGGTCAATCTTTCTACACCCATCCGTAATGGCGAAACTGATCCTGTCTTGATTCCAATCTTGGATGCTTGCGAGGGAAAATAGAGGAGAAATTAAGATAAAAAAAACTAACCTTAATAGCATTTTAATTTCTCCCGAGATCTATAAATTTATTCTACTTTAACGTTTACATTAACATCGATACGATAGAATTTTTTTAGAATTTCAACTACTTGCTGTACTCTGTCGGCTTTGTTTTTAATTTCTCTAACGCTAGCTAGTAGCTTGGCCACGTGTTCTTTTTCTAAAATGACTTGCTCTTGAAGGCCTTCCTGCGTGGCATAAGCGATAGCGACCGTAAGTGCACTAGTCCAGAAAACGCGGCCTGCTGTTTTAAGAGTACTGCTTTTTTCTATCCAAGCGATCCCTGACCAGATTCCAGAAACTGCTCCCGTGATAGATCCCACAATAAGGATTGGGCTTGTTAGCGTGTAAGCTGTGTGCATTAAGTTATTATCAAGCATTACTTTCTGAGCGGCGGCCAGTCTGGCTTCTTCTCTTGAAAGTTCTTGCTTAAGCAAGATGAGATTGTTTTCTTCCTCTTGAAGTTTTTCAGCGCGTTGTTTTGAGTCTAATTTACCCAACACTTCCATAGCTAGATAAGAGGCGTTTGATCCCTCGATACCCATTTGAACGGCCACTTTGTCAATGGCTCTGATTTGTTCGGTTTTTGATTGCTGAGCAAATGAAACCGACGTAATGACTAGGGTTCCGGCTAATACGAATGAACTTATTTGTTTTAACATAAAGTCTCCTTGTTTTTGTAGACTTTACAATGAAATGCGACAACTGAGCCGAATCCTACTGCGCTATAAATGATTTGATTCGTAAAGTATGTCAAAGGTACAGGCGCGATGACTAAAATTGTCGCTCAGACTAATAAATTTAGTAATCACACACGCACGGTTTGATTGAGTTTTAACAAGAATAAAACGAGAGCTTTTGGCTCTCGTTTTATAAGGGAACGTTCTATTTTCTATATTATAGCTGGTTTGGAATGACGATATTTAAACGATAGAAGTCATATGGGGACAGAAAGCTAGTGTTTGGTAACAATGGTTCTTGCGCAACAGCTGCTGACACGTTCGAGCAGTCTGAATTCCAGAACACTTGGGCATTGCCTCTGTGCACGCAGTATGGATTTTGTAATGCGCCCAAGAAAGCCGCTACAGCCTGTGTGGATTGGCCAGATGCTGTAGCTAAAGATTGACACAAGTCTGGATAATTTTGGCAATAGTTGTTGATGCCAAAATTTTGCAATTGAGCCACGCTGTGTTCATTTCTACGCATTAGGTACATAGCGGCTTTGGCGGCTGTTCGATCAGCGACTAGGTTAGTATAAATCACAACTCCGGTGGCATCGCTCGCTGGCGTGGAGCATGATTTTGTTCCGTTGTACTGCGCGCCGATGCCGTTATAGAAGCCAGATTGAGCCGTCCATAGATCACCTTTTCTAACTACAAAGATGCGTGCTGTTTCTGGATCGTCGGGTTTGTTCACATTGCATTTTAATCCCGAAAATGTGATTTGTGATTCCCAGTGAGTCGAATCTGTTAGTTTAACTTGGATGTCGACCATACCGCCGTTTGAATCGGCTTTGTTTTTATCGAGTACATTTAAATCAAATTGGACATTGTAGTTTCCATTTTGCGCCGACACGCGACCGATAGAAACATTGTTTTCTAAAATCAGAAAATCAAAATCGGTTGAAGATCGTTTGTTGTATGCGATCGAGTAGCCGTTTTCAGTGCTACGAAATTCGCCACTGGTGTTGTTGCTAACTCCGGATAGACTGCGCGCTACATCTGAGACTATTCTTTGAGTTGTGTAGACGCTTTCTCTGCCCATTTGTAGGTAAGCGCGGATAAGTCGAGGCTGACATTCGATAAAATCAACGCCGGCGCAAATATCATTATTTTGATTGTTGGAATTCGTAGCTAATTTGTTAGCCGATATTTTGGCTGATGTTGAAGCACGACCATCTTCATATACAGAGGCCGGCAAGAATTCATCGCCAACCGATCTAAGCTGACTAGACATAGCTTCGATCGCTGGATCGTTTTCAGTTGAATCGTTTTTGTTAGGAGCGCAAGCGACGTGCAGAAGTGAGATTATAGCAACTAGTAACATCGTTTTCGTTTTTGTTGAGAACATAAAGTTCCTCCTGTATTAGACAAACGGGCCAGGGTGAAAATGAGTGCCAAAAATTTCATATTTTTGTAACCTATTGATAAGACGGCGGAAAATAGTGATGTTTTTTTTGGCACAAAAGAACTAGACCAAACGTTTAGTAGATGAAGGATATGTGTACAAATGATCGCTATCTTATAAGCTAATCGAGTGAGGCACATATAAGTTTGCAGGATACAAATATAGATTGCAGCGACGAGAGGACAGTTCAGATGCTTTATGCAAAACTGGGTGGCCCGGCTTTGGCTAAAACTATAAACTTAGTCAGCCGATCTGTGGCCGAAGAAATAGTGCAAGATGTGTTTACCAAAATGTGGCAAACCAAAATGGTGTTTCCCGATTTGAAACGGGCGTATGCCTGGGTCTATAAATGTTGTACCAATTCAGCCATTGATTCCATTCGTAATCACGGGAACTCACATTTAGAATTAGACGAAGCACGAAGTGAATCTATTCCCGAGTCCATAGATTTAGAGGTCAACGCGCACGCTCATGAGCTTTGGAAAAAAATGGTTCATTCATTTGACGCTGATGAAGCCGCAGTATTTGTATATCGTAATTTAGAAGGTTTAACTCAAGATGAAGTCGCCGAAGTTATGCAGATTTCAAGGCGGACCGTTAATCGTTTGCAAGAAAAAGTAGATGAAAAACTAGAAAAATTAAGGAGGCAGCAAAATGTCTGATCAATCGCTGTTTTCCAAACATGTGCGTATCATTACAGAAGATCCGTCGGTTTTGAACGAAGCCGAACGCACGGAGTGGAATAAAATAAATAGTTTAGAATTGCCACCGTTACGACTACCTAAAAAGCAAGAATCACTGTCGTTTTGGGCGAAGCTAAAAGAACAATGGTATTTTGGTTTGTCGGCGTTAACGATAGCATCATTAGCATTGGTTTTGGTTGTACCACGCCAGGCTCAAGATGGTTATACGGCTAAAGGATCGACTCGGATTAGCGTGTATTGGCAGCGTGGTGATACGATCAGTCCGTTAACGGAAACGGGTGTGCTACAAGATGGCGATAAAGTCGGTGTTAAAATTATCGCAGATCAGGATTCAGTGGCTTATTGGACGATTGCGGATAAGGACTTTAAAGTTCTTGATGATGTAAACGATATCGAATCCGGAAAATTGGAAATCAAAGCCGGTATTTCAGCTGGTTTTGATTCTAGTTTTCAATTAACGGCACCAAATCAGGGTGAACATTTAATTGTTATTGTTTGTCCTAATCCAAAAATTGAAAATTCGGGACGACAATTAGTTTTGGATCGTGAATTTTTGAATGACGTAGTTCAAGGGAAAAATAAAAAAGCTCAAGACTGTGTCTATGCGGGATTTCGTTTAAGGAAGGCGCCATGAAGTTTTTAATTTTATTTCTAGTGTGTTTTATTCCGTTTGCATTCTCGCAAGAAAAAAACGATTTGCAGGTCCTGATTGTCAGTGCCGAAGATTCCTCGGTCGCCAGTGAAAAGAAACTAGATTATGCGTCGATGGATGCACAGCGATTAGTTAGGGCTCTGACCGTGGCAGGTAAAGTCGACGCACAAAATATCACAAGTCTTAAGAATCCAAGTATGGAAGAATTCGACAATGCTGTGAGTGTAATCAGTAAAAAGAAGATTCAGAAATTTATGTTCTATTTTTCTGGGCATTCGAATGAGAATGGTTTGCATTTGCGTGATGGTTCGATCACAAAAACAAAATTTCATGAACTATTGGGTGGGTTAAAGACAAAACTGAAAATCGTAATTTTGGATAGTTGTTTTTCTGGTGCTTTGAAGGCCAAAGGTGCTCGGAGAGCAAAACCAATTGAACTGGTTCAATACAATGTCGATGAACCGACTGGTAGTGTGATTCTAACATCCAGCTCTGGAAACGAATTATCGTACGAGAGCGAAAAATTAAAAGGCAGTATTTTTACCTATCATTTGGTGACGGGACTGTATGGTCAAGCCGATTCGAACAACGATGGCCTAGTTACGATAGATGAGTTGTACGGCTATGTCTATGCTCAAACTAAATTTCAAAGCACGGTTTCTGGTGGACGTGTGCAGAGTCCTGAGTTTCACTCACAATTGTCAGGGCAGGGAGCCTTGGTGGTTTCATATCCCGCACGAGTCAATGGACAGATTCAGCTCAGTAAAGAATCGCAAGGTGAGCTAACGTTGGCGTCATCTAAAGGAATCAATTTTTTTAAATTTTACAAAAACAAAGGTGAAGAGAAAGTTTTAAGTGTTCCGCGCGGCGACTACGATGTGACGTTGACGAGTGAAACTCAAATTGGTCACGGTCAAATTGAAGTCGTTGAAAACCAAACGCATGCTATCGAAGTGCAAAGCTTAACGTGGGAAAAACGAGTCGTACCATCTGTTCGCGCAAAAGGGGCGCAGCCTCAATTTTTGTTTGGATTATTATTGGCATCACGCCCGGCTACAAAAGAAAATGAAGAGAATACTATGTTAGGTGAATTCTTCTTGCTGTCGCCATCAACAGAAGCTTTGAAAGGCCGCTGGCGCTTGTCAGTTCATTTAGGTGGACAAGATCACAAAATAAAAGGTTCAAATGAAACTGTTAAGTATAGTCGAATGTCTATCGGTGGAGAGGGCAATTACCCTGGCCGGGAGAATTGGAACAACGAGTGGTTAGTTGGCGCGCGCACAGGGTTGCTGTCAAGCACCAGCGACAATGCTGTTTCAACAAGTGCTTCGCTAGTTAATTTATATCTAGGCTCTCGATTTTTTCCGACGGGAACTAAAGTTAATTTTGATATCATTCTGGGTGTGGAGTCGATCAAAGCCGGTAAGGAAGAATCAAAAAGTTCGGGGTCATTAGGATTTGCGGTGAATTTTTGAGTGGGTCCAACTAATAACCAAATAGGCCAATCATTAATGTGTCTAGATTTGACCAAGTTCCGGTTACTTGAACAAGGGTGAGCATGGCTACACGATAGACATAGGACCACATGAACAAAGTCGCCGACAAAAAGATGAGAGCCATAGAATATTTTTTTGCTATGTTAATAAAAACGGCTAGCGTAGTTAAAAATGAAAACAAAATAATTAAATCTAAGTTCAGTTTGAAAAATAGACGTAAGCTGTTTTCTGAGGTTCCAATAGGGCCGTATTCAAGCAAATAGCCGGTTTCGGAGCTTCTCTCGTTTATCGAAAGTTCAATTAGCTTTTTATAGTGGACTAAATAGAAGTGTAAACTGAGTAAGCTGAGTGTAAATCCGATGATTAAAACTAATTTTAAGTATTTATTCATTTTGTTGCTCGCTGAACATTTAGGATGCTTTGAATTTGCTTTAAGTCTAAGTAGTTCGCATTGTTGATGCGTTTTTGTTGTAATTATTTATTAATTTCAACTACTTAGAAAAAGTAGTTGGTGCAGGCTGCGGCAAGCTACCAGAACCCGGGAAGCTTGTAGTTTCGCAGACTTACAACATGGCTTGGGATCGGATATACTTAAATTTGACGGAAGTTGCAAGACTTAGATGGGTTGAACGATGGAGCCTCGATTCAATTGCTCTTCATTTTGTGACAACGAAAATCGCAATCAAAGAGCGGCTTCGAACTGCAAAGCTCAACCCGTCACGAATTGATTGGACCGTGATCGACCCCAAACATGGTTTGATTCGACCAATGAAAAAACGCTCAGTTGCCTGAGCGTTTTTGATCGGAAATATTTTTATAAGATAGTAATATTGACCACTCAATCTGACTATTTTATTTCTCTAGCAAACTCGACAAAATGGCCATCGATATCTAAAACCATGGCACTTTCCCAACCCCATGGTTTTACTTCGGGCGCAGCAACCGGCTGTGCACCAGCTTTTATGGCTTCACTATATGCGGAACGAACATCATCAGCATATAGTGAAATTTGACTTCCGATCTGGATAGTTGGGGTTGCATTCTGATAGCTTCGTTTTACAATTTGACCCGCTAATGTGTGGCCACAAAAAGCTAAAGTGACAGAACCCGTATCCATCTCGGCGTAATCGCCCCCCTCATGTGTGAACCTATGTTTTAAACCGAATGCCCGTTGGTAAAAATCAACACTCTTATGGACATTTTCAACATATAAAATTGTGTAAGTCAGTTTCATGGTATTCCTCCAATATTAGACTAACTTCAGGCTAAATATTTGTATTGTACACTTGGGAAACAATGTCTTTAGGCGTCAAGCCAGAGATTTCCTTTATCGTGTGACCAAGATCTGATTGATCATAAAATCCACAGTCAATTGCGATTTCAGACAAAGATATGTTCCTGTGATTTGAAACTCGCTTCAAGAATGCATTAAATTTTTTTATTTTTGAATAATATCTTGGATCATAACCAAAGTATTTCTTAAAATTGGCTGAAAATTGCCTCCGTGAAATATTCAATCCATTTGCAAAGGCATTAACTTCACCGTATTGAACTTTCGAGTACTCTGAAATAATTTTAATTTTTTCTTTAAATTCTGTTAGGTCTATTTTTTTCATCAGTTGTTCAAATATTAAGGCCTCAATTTGAGAATGGTTTTCAATCGGGGCTTGCATCAAATCTTCAATTTGATTTTTTTTTTGAAAATTCTCGTCAAGCTGAACCAGTTGATTTCTTATATCGCCATACTTAAAAAATAGACTTGAAAATCCTGGCTTAAATCTAATGCCGAAGTAATTTCTGTTCTCGTGATACTGAAAGTGGGCAGACTTTGTCATTACGCCGCAAAGAAAAATATTCGCGCTAGAGGATGTTGCTTTGATGATGATATCACTTGTTCCATCAGGCATCACCATCGCAGAATCTTCTGCTTTAATTTGGGACTGCCAAGTTGTTTCAACTAAATCTTTTAAAGGTGAGAATCTCGATGCTTTTTCGAAGTACATATTCAGATCAAATCACCTACCGATTAAATTGTCACCTCGCTTCAAAACCAAATGTCACCTTGTCGATTTTTGATCATTTATACAGAACCCTTTCGCCAGAACGAATATATTCGTTTTTACAATGTTTGGGGTAAAGTATCCATATAATCAGGATAGATGACTTAGTTGATCAGAACTTGGGGACAATCAGCCTAAACAAGTTTATTTATAGATTTTTTACATGTGGGTCCCAAATTAAGTGCTCAAAAAGATATAAACGTAGTTTTATTGCGAAAGCCCATAATCTTTAGTTTTCTGGACCCCATTTATTTGCACTGTTAGACTACTATTCATGGCTGAAAACTCGTTATTCAAATCTAAAATACTTAGATTGTCTCAGTTAGAAAAGGCGGCAAAAGCAAAGCAATCGGCTTTTGACAGGATCATTTGGATTGGGGCAACGCCGCCAATATTCAAGTTATTATGGAAGTGTGGGTTGAATGTTCGCCCTATAATTTTTTGGACATCTATGGAGATATTTTTGTTTTTCAGCGTTCCATTTTTCATTTTAATTGAAGTAGCCGGTTGGATGAAGAGCACTGGGCCACCTGCGGTCACTTGGTTTGTTATTCCTGATCTGCTGTGGCATCTCTGCGCAGCCTCGTCTTCAATTTTGTTCGGTTTTTTCGTGGGCATGATGGCAAAAAAAACAAGAAAAAAAATTGGCCTTGGTTGGAATGAGTTATGAGCATTGCTTTCAAACCCCTTCAAACCTGACTGTAAAAATCACAGTCAGGTTTAGCCGAAAAATACAGTTTGATTTTCGCTCCCCCAAAAACTTGAATGCATTTTTTAACTAGGCTGGGGACACACCGGCAGCTGCTACCAAAGGCTCGCTTTTCGATTCAGCATCAGCGCGTGCGGCCGTAACAATCAACAAATCGTCACTCGTGGCATTTTGTAGTAAGTTTAAGCCCAATACTCGAGTCACTCGTTCGGCAAAAAGGGCTCCTTGAGAAATAAATTCTTTTCGCTCAATGCCATCGACAACCTTAATTCGATAAAGTGGATGAATCTTTTCTGCCGTTGGATTGTGACGGCAGCCAATGTATGACCAAATCACGATGTTATTTTTATGATAATCTTTGTACGGCGAAAGCGATGCAAATTCCTTGAATTCGTTTTTCATTTTCAAAATCACGCCGTCTTCGCGATCACGAACAGAATCAAATGAAATTCCAAGGGTGGCTGCTGTTTCTTCGTAGGTCATGGCAGGCCGCCCAAGATATAGAAGATCAACAAGTTCTGATTGTTTGTCAGTGAAACTTTCACGGACCTTTTTTAATCTCCCCCAAATGTTTGATAGGAAGTTTGGGTCGTTGTTGGTGTTGAGTCGGAATAAATCTGTTCGATCAGAAAAATTCTGTTTGGTAATTTTAGAAAGCAATGACTCGAGAATTGATTGGTTCGTGTAAAAATCAGACTCTGTAAAAAGACCTGCAAAAAGAGCTGCAACTTCGGGAAAGAATTTTTTTAATCCAAGGCAATGATGCCTGAAAATAAAAACTGCCTCTTCTGCGTTTCGATAACCTTTTGATAGCAAAAATGCAGTAGCTTTAAGTTTAAAAGAAAAGTTTCCAAAAGCGCCGGAGAAATACAAGTCCTGTAGTAGTGACTGCTTCAAGTCAGCGGGGTTTTCGCGAAACA
>DDTZ01000022.1 GCA_002344565.1 Bdellovibrionaceae bacterium UBA2351
TGTTTCTGTCAACGAACCAGACGAAGTGATAGAGCTCGCAACGTTGAAGAAACTGTATCCAGATTTGACACTGCAAGAAACTATCGACAATCAGACTGTCGTACTTTTGGCTAGCACTGTTCACCCGCAGAGAACGTGCGTTTCCGAAGGTCTAGATTTAGCGGATTACCAGGAAAATTTCACTTTTTAAGTGTCTCAATTGAATACCTGGCCTTGAGAAAATTCCTTAATAAACGATACTGAAAGTATGCGAATTTCAATTACTTTACTTACATTATCGGTTTTGGGGTTTAGTTCGGCACACGCTTATACACTAGAAAAGACAAGCGCTAACGCTGTTATTTTCCAGTTAGATGGTAAGCCAGTTTCTGCTAATCAAGACTTCTATATTGTAGATCAAAACAACAAAGCTAAAGTTTTAGTTCGCGTAGAAAAATTCACATCTAAACAAGCTAAGGCGAAAGTAGTTAAAGGTAATATTGCCAATGCGCAAGTGGGCATGAGCCTACGCCCTGTTCGGTCCCCAGCCAGTGTTCCTGCGGAAGGGCAAATGGCGGCACAAATTACGACTCGTTCAACGAAGCCAAGAAACACTTGGGGTTTTATGACGTCGTACATGATGAGCTCAATGAATGCTAAGTTTTCATATAATGGCACTAATCAAACTGCGGCTATGAGCGGATCTTCGATCGGATTGCTCGGCTACTACGACTACACTCTGAATAAAAATTTGCAAGTTCGCGGTATCGGTGGTCTTGAAACGTTCGATGCAAAACAAGCTAAAGACGCTGCCGTTTGCGAAAAAGGCACGTCTAAAGAATGTAACGTTAAAATCAACTACTTATCTTTGTACGCCATGGGCAAATATAACCTTACGGGCGGTAAAAATAAATTCTGGATCGGTGGCGGCTTAGGGTATCTACTCGCGATGGGCAAATCATCTACGGTTCTAGATACCAGCCTAATTACATCTAACCAGGTTCTAACGCTTGGCTTAGGTCTAGATATCGGTTCTGGCACTAAAAATCAAATTCCAGTTTCATTAGACTACTCTCTGTTTCCGTCGTCAGCGACAGTCAGTGCTAGTATCATCAGTCTCAAAGTGGGCTTTGGTTTCGGACAATAAACCCAAACCTGAACCACTACTTCGATGCTTTACTTAACTACCTCACCAGCGTACTATTTCTAAATGCCACTCTTTGAATATAAGGGAATCACTCAAGCTGGAAAAAATAAATCTGGTGTCATTGATTCTGAAAATATTAAAGCTGCCCGATTAAAATTAAAAAAAGATGGCATCTTTGTTACTGACATTCGCAACAAAGTAAAAGCTGGAGCAAAGAAAAATTCCTCTACCCTATTCCAAGCTTCTGTACCTATCAAAGATTTAGCCTTGATGACTCGTCAGTTGGCGGTTTTAATTAAATCGCAAATTCCTTTAGTGGACGCGCTGGCGGCGGTTAGTGAGCAAGTCGAACATCCGGCGCTTTCACAAGCTCTTGCCGATTCTAAGAACATGGTTAACGAAGGTAGTCCCTTTTACAAGTCACTCGCTAAATACCCGCACATCTTTGACAACATTTATGTTTCGATGTGCGAAGCTGGCGAGATGTCCGGAAGTTTAGATGTTATTCTTTTGCGATTAGCAGACTTCACGGAATCGGCGGCGAAACTTCGTCAAAAAGTTTCGAGTGCTCTGACCTATCCGATCATCATGCTTGTTGTGGTTTTCATCATCGTGATGGGTCTATTCACATTCGTTATTCCAAAAATGATGACTATTTTCGAATCGGCACCAGAACTGCAACTGCCATGGTACACATTGGTGATCGTACAGATTTCCCAAATCATGACTGACTTCTGGTACATCATTATTGGTGTTATGGTTACGATGTACGTTTTATTTGTTACATGGAAAAAATCGGCAGAAGGGCGACCGCGCTGGGACGCAATTTCGCTACGCATTCCCGTCTTTGGACCGATCATCCGCATGGTTGCTGTAGCCCGCTTCACGCGAACACTAGCGACTCTGCTTACAGGTGGCGTGCCAATGTTAGGTGCTTTAGATATCGTTCGTAACGTTGTGAATAACGCCGTTATCGCTGCCGCGGTGGATGAAGCTAGAGGCAATATTTCCGAAGGGGAAAGTATCGCTGGTCCTTTGGGGCGTTCGGGGCAATTTCCACCCATCGTTATCCACATGGTGAAGATTGGTGAAAAAACAGGCGAACTTGAAAATATGCTGACGCAAGTTTCCGATGCCTATGATTTTTCAGTACAAAATAAAATTGATGGCATGACGTCTTTAATTACACCGATCATAACTGTGATTATGGGGGTCGTGGTCATGATTATCGTGTTGTCCATTGTTATCCCTATGTTTGAGATGACAAATTTAGGTAATTAGATTTATAATTTTTTAATCGCGTTAACGAAAGGATTCAGTCCAATGAAAAATTCTATTACAAATGTAGCAAAAAATCGCAAAGGTTTTACTCTTGTTGAAATCATGATCGTTCTTGCCATTCTTGGCTCTATCTTCGCTCTTCTAGCGGGTCGCTTCGCTGGAGCTCGTGATAAAGCAAAAGTGAAAGAAGCTAATATTCAAATGGGTCAGATCTCTAACTCATTAGCGAATTACAATTTAGACTGCAATAAATACCCAGCAGCTTTGGACGGCTTGAAAAAAGCGGATGATTGCAAAAACTGGGGACCAAATGCTTACTACCAAGGAAAATTGGAAGATCCATGGGGTAAGCCATATCAATATGAAATTTCAGGTGCTGAATTTGTATTGAAATCTCTTGGCAAGGATGGAAAAGAGGGCGGTAGTGGCTTTGATAAAGATCTTGTTTGGGGCGAAGACGAATCATCTGAAGGCGCAGCCGCAAATTAAATCCGCACAGCGCGGATTCACGTTAATTGAAATTCTGATCGTCCTAGGCATCATGTCAGCAGTGATTGTTCTAGGACTCGGTCGTGTTCGCAAAAACGAAAATAATATTAAAACTACATTCCGTGAAATTACGGTTCTTTCAAAAGAGATCCGTAATCAAGCACGTCTTACGCAAACATTTTTCCGTTTGATGATCGAAATTAGACCTGAAAAATCTCGCTACTGGGTTGAAAAAGGTAATGCGATTGAAATGAAAGATGCCAAGGCCGAATTAAAAACCCCAGAAGAAATTGAAGCCAGTGGTGATGACAAGAAAAAGTCATCATTTGCATTATACAAAAAGCTAACTAAAAAAGAAAAAGACCTTCCTAAAGGCATTAAATTTAAATCTCTTGAAATTCAAAATGCAGAACCTTTGATGGATGGTTTGGGTGCTATATACTATTCTCCAGAAGGATTAGTAGAAGCATCGATCATTCATATTACCGATGATAAAAATACATGGTCGCTATTGATCAATCCCCTCACCGGCATAGTCGATATTGCTGAAGAGGAAATCAGTTTAAAGGATATTATCAAACGTAATGACTAACCGTAGCCGTCTAAGACAATCTGGTTTCACTTTACTCGAAGTTTTGATCGCGATGATCATTCTGGCTTCGGGTGTGATGCTATTGGCTCAGTCTTGGAGCAGTTCGTACAATCGTATTCGCAAAACACAAAAGAATGTTGAAATCGCGGCATTACTAGAACGAAAACTTGCGGAAACAGATATGAAGTACCGCGGAAAATCCATCGATTCAATTCCTGAAAGCGAAGGCGATGAGTTTGAAGGTTACCCTGAATACAGCTGGAAACTAGAATCTAAGAAGTTTGAAATGCCCGATTTAACTTCGATCCTGATCGGCCGCGATGGTGGTGTGGATCAAATGATGATGCAATTGATGAAGCAGTTCTCTGAACATTTATCCAATTCAATCAAAGAAGTGAAAATCACCGTTACCTATAAGGTAAAAGAGAAAGAATTCGAATATTCGGCCACTCTATTGTTTGTAGACTACGATAAACAATTGCCCCTACCCTCGATTCCGGGTGGTGGCTAATGCACATACGTCGTAATTCTGGTTTTACGTTAATCGAAGTTTTAATTGCCGTAGCGATCATGTCGACACTGGGTTTGTTGGCAGCCCAGACAATCAAGCAGGCTATTACACAAAAGAAAGTCATTCAAGAAATGGTGAACGATACGTCACGGTTACGTGATGGCGTTAAGATTTTTGAGAAAGACGTTCAACTGGCCTACCATCATCGCGATTGGGAAAAAGAAATTAAAGAGCTAGCAAAGAAGACTAAAAAAACAACGGCTCCGGCCGCCGCAGGCACACCGGGTGCCGCTGGGCAGCCACCGCAACTGAATCAAATTTTTGATGCTAATGGGAATGTTATTTCTACCCAAGAACAAGACGCGAATGTGGAAGCGCCTCGAAAAGATCCAACGACTCAGTTTGTAGGAAAAGAAAGTGAAATCAATTTCGTTACGATGAACACGGGGCGAATTTTAAAAGATATGCCGCAAGCGGATTTCATCGAGGTAGGTTATACGTTAAAAGATTGCACCACATTCGCCGAGAAAAAAACGACGAAGTGTTTGTACCGTCGTGTTTCGCCTTGGGTGGATGAAGATGTCACTAAAGGCGGCGAAGAATACCTATTAATTGAAAACATCACTGAGTTTGCCCTTCGCTATATGGGTCGCGGAAAACAAGATTGGAATAAAGACTGGCGCACAGACGGCAGTGGTGACGGTGCAACTAAAGGAAACTTTCCATGGCTAGTCGAAATCTCGATCACGTATCAAAAAGATCCCGAGAAACAAACTTCAAAGAAACATTCGATGCAATTAGTGATTCCAATTCATTTTCCTAACAACAAAGAAGAATCCGGCAGTTCTGATTCGTCGTCCCCATCAGCAACGCCCAGTGGGCCGGCCGGCACTGGAACGACGCCAACTGACGGAGAGCCGGCAGGTGGTGGTCCCGCAGGAGTAACACGATGAAAATTTTTGGCGTTACTGTATTTAATCGCACAACCAAAGAGTTTATTAAGAAAACCAATAACAATCGCGGAATTGCTTTGATCACTGCGATTGCAGCTCTGTCTTTAATGACCTATTTAGCAATGGAAGTTACGTATGACACGCAAGTTGAGTATTTAATTAATGCACAACAGATCAATCGCGTTAAGGCCTACTATTCCGCCCGCAGCGGAGTTGATTTATCTTTACTGAGAGTTAAGATTTTTCAAACCGTTCAGCAGAAGCTTGGCAAGAACTTACCTTCTAATGGAATGATCGATCAGATTTGGCAATTCCCACTGATTTGGCCACTGGAATTGCCTGATGGTCTCAATGCGGTCGATAAAGATCAAATCAAAGATAAAACGAAAGAGTCGTTGTTAGATGCCGCATTCGCAACAAAAATTACGGATGAAGGATCGAAAATTGATATCACCAATCTAGCCTCACCGTCTGAAACATTACGCGAAATCACCAAGAAACAGTTAGTCGCGCTCTTTGAAAATAAAATCAAGGACGACGAGGAGTTTTCAAAAAACTACAATGGCTATCGGTTCGATACGCTGGTTAACAATATCGCTGATTGGATGAGTAGTAAAAATGAAAGCTTAAACGGCGGCGATAAAAAATCAGGTTATCGCGATCGCGGCACAGATACCTTTCCTCCGAATCGTAACTTTAGAACCATCCAAGAAATTCGCTTGGTCACGGGAATGACGGACGAGTTTTATCAAATTCTAGAACCCCAAGTGACGATCTATGGAGTCAAAGGACTTAATCCCAATACGGCCACATCCGCTGTCCTTCAATCAATTGATCCAACGATCACTAAAGAAATCGCGGCCGAGGTAATCAAACGTCGCACAGACGAACAACTCGGTCCGTTTAAAGATGCGGCCTCATTTTGGCAGTTCCTTGAAGAAAAAGGCGCACGTCTTTCTATTAACAAAGAAGAGTTTCCGATCAATACCGATAGCTACAGCAGCTTTCGCATCAATGTCATAGGTGAATACGGTGGTTCTAAACGAGAAATCGATGTGATCACGTTGGATATGAGCAAAGTAGCCGAAGCGATCAACGAAGTTCAGAAAAAAGTAGATGAAAAAAATAATCCTGCCGGTGCGGGACAAACGACATCGCCACCAGCAGGAACGCCCGGAGCCACCCCAAATCCTGCCGGAAGCGCAACTCAAAATACAGCCTCGCAACCGCCCGCAAAGGGACCTCCGCGCATTGTATACTGGAACGAAAAATAGTACGCATGGTCAGGTGTCTGGCCATTTTCGTCACTTTAGTATTTCGCTGCCTCATACTCGCCATTAGGCACTTTCGCGTGCCCTACTTTTGCAGACTAGTTCGATAGATGACTCGAATCATACAGATCCACTTTAGTCTTTTTATAGTTTTATTTGCCGTGTTGGGTTTTAGCGAAACGCGTGATTTAACGTCCGTACCCCAACCTGCTATCAACATGCAACGCGAATACGTCAAAATTGATACTGAAAATAGCGTCATCGATGACTACTTCGACGATGAACAAAGAGACAAAGCCGAGTTGGTAATAAAAGACGGACTGTTATATAGAAAGCGGAATGGCAAACTCGCTTCGTTTTGGCTTTCCCGAATTTTCTCGATTGATCCGAATGGACGTTTTTTTATCCGTCATGAAAAAAACTATCTGATCGGAACATCCTACTATCATTCTACGTTAACGGCAGGCGGCCCCGTTATCCTAGCTGGCCACGCTGTTATTAAGGAAGGTAAACTTGTGCACATCACAAATGGCAGTGGCCACTACAAACCAAATACCCGTGCTGTGTACAAAACGTTGATCTATTTGCAAGCTCTTGGCGTTGACCTTAGCGATACAATCGTTTCCATCGTCAGACCACCAGATCTGGGCCCAGCGAAAGGCGTCTCGTATAAGGTGGGTGATTTTTTGGCTCAATATGAATTAAAACTCAGTCGGAACAGTTGCTTAGCTTTCTATCATGACTAACCAACGTCGAACGACAGTTTTTACTTTTTTTGTTTCCGCACTCAAATTTTGGGATTAGATTACCCTCATGAAAAATCTATCGACCGCTAAGATCTCTGTTTTAGACTTAGCTAAAGTTGCCGACGGCAAAACCTTAGCTGATACCTATGCTCATTCTAAACAACTCGCACAACACGTAGAAAAACTTGGGTACACGCGATTTTGGTTAGCTGAACACCACAACATTGAAGGCATCGCAAGCGCAGCGACGTCTATATTGATTGGCTATATCGCCGAACACACGAAAACCATTCGTGTCGGTTCCGGCGGCATCATGCTACCAAATCATTCACCATTAATTATTGCCGAACAATTTGGAACCTTAGAATCACTATATCCCGGTCGCATCGATTTAGGATTAGGTCGCGCACCAGGAACAGATCAACAAACCATGCGCGCCCTGCGCGGCCGCAACGCTGGCCAAGAAGACGACTTTGGTGATTTAATCGAAGAATTAAATTTTTTGTTTGCACCCGCCGAACCCGGACAAAAAATCAAAGCGGTTCCAGGAGCCGGAATCAAAGTTCCAAAATATATTTTAGGCTCAAGCCTCTACAGCGCACAGCTAGCCGCCCGCATGGGACTACCCTATGCATTCGCCGGCCACTTCGCCCCCGCAATGATGATGCAAGCCTTTGATATTTACCGATCTATGTTTCAACCCTCACAGGACTACAAAGAACCCTACGTCATGATGGGCGTTCCGGTGGTAGCGGCCGACACCGATGAAAAAGCAAAATACCTGGCAACAAGTATCCAACAAGCCTTCCTTGGCATCATCAAGGGAAACAGAAAACTAAATTCACCACCCGTAGACGACATGGACAAAATCTGG
>DDTZ01000193.1 GCA_002344565.1 Bdellovibrionaceae bacterium UBA2351
CCTAGCTTTATTCTAGTATCAAGACGTAGTTTACGTACTTTGTATGGAACAAGGAGATTCGCGAATGCCAAAAATATCCATCGACTACCCTACTAGCCACGGCGTGACAGATACTTACTCTAAGTTAAAAGACTTTTTTGAAAAAACAGATGAAATCAAAAAATATGATCCGAAAGTAGAGTGCAAATTCAACGATTCAGCCCACTCTTGCGATCTTAAAGGTTCTCAATTTAAAGGGGACTTTAAAGTTTCAGAAGCTAAAGGTGGCAGCCAGATCACAATTAACATAGATTTGCCGTTTTTGTTGACTCCTCTAAAAGGGACCATTCAAGATAGCCTTCAAAAAATGCTTAAAAAACACGTAGGCTAGACCAAACATGACTGAAGGAAAGAAACCGGCTAAAAAAAAGGCCGTTTCAAAGCCGACGGCTTCCACAAAGGGGTCGGCTCTGAAACCGACCAAAAAGGCTGCATCAAAAATTAAAACAAAAGCAGTAACCGCAGAAATCGTTGACGACAGCAAACTGAAGTTTAAAGACGTCTCGAAAAAGTCTACTCCCATCGAGGTTATTCCAGAATCTGACGAGCAATCACCTTTAGATATAGCCGCAGAACGCGCCGAAGCGGCCTACAATGAAAATCACGACACAGATTTTGATTTCGACGTAGAAGAACCTCAAATTGAAGAGCGTACGACAGGCAGTTCGAATAGCAAAGCCGTGGCGATTGCACCCAGCCACTTGCCAAAGACGACAGACCCTTTGGTTCTTTACCTAAATGAAATCAGAAAGTATCCACTTTTAACTCGCGAAAAAGAAAAAGAAATTTCGGAAAAGTATTTTGAAACGAAAGATCCCGAAGCCGCACAACTACTAGTGCGCAGTAACTTGCGTTTCGTTGTTAAAATAGCAGCTGAGTATTCAAAATTTGGCGCAAAACTGATCGACCTCATCCAAGAAGGCAACGTGGGGCTGATGCATGCCGTGCGTGAATTCAATCCTTACAAGGGCGCACGTTTGATCACGTATGCCGTATGGTGGATCCGTGGTTACATTCAAGAGTACTTGATGCGCCAATATTCTATGGTTCGAATCGGAACGACTCAAAACCAAAGAAAACTTTTCTACCAGTTGCAAAAAGAAAAAAATAATCTAGAAGCTTTGTCGAATGAACAAAACTTACATGAGCTTTCAGAACGCTTAGGTATTCCCGAGGACGAAATAAAAATTATGGCTCAAAGACTTAGCGGACGTGACGTCAGCTTAGATCGCCCGGTCGACGGTGACGATTCCCCTTCTCTGGGCGCGTTCCAACAGTCATCGACGGAATCGATGGAAGACGCCTTGGCCCGAGAGGAAATGATCAAGCTTTTGCAAAGCAAAGTCTCCGAACTAGAGCCCGGCCTTTCCGAACGCGAAAAAATAATCCTTCACGAGCGTCTCTTAAACGAAGAACCTCTAACTCTCCAGGAAATCGGTGAAAAATACGGCATCACCCGCGAAGCCGTCCGCCAAATGGAAGCCCGCCTAATCAAAAAAATCAAAGACAAATTCGGCGACCTTTAGGTACCAGCTCCTAAAAGGTCGAACCGTAAGGTTTTCGACCTTTTAGGAGCTGGTACCTTTTGGCATTTTGGCAATTAGTCTTCGGTGTCTCGTTGGAGGATTTTGTCTATATTTTCTTTTAGGGATTCGGATTGAATGCTTTCTCGGGGGACGCTTCGTTTATCCAAGGTGAAAATGATTTCGTCTACGAATGATGGGTGGAATTCTTTTTTGATTTTTAGAATCATGTTTTTTTTCAAGAAATACATGTGATGCATGACACTTGAATTTTTTACAAAAATGTAGAGCTTTTTCTGATGATAACCGACCGGTTCCGAGTTTTCGGCGATGCCGTCACCCATTAACTCTTTCCATCGAGACCAAAGCTTCCAGCGCAGGAAATGCTCTGATAATGGGCTCTTGCCATTCTCAAACAAGCTCTGTAGAACCTGGCTACTGACTTTAAATTTGGTCTTATAGTCGATTTCATCCATCTTCCTGGCGAGGTTATAAAGAATTTATGACGGCTTCAAGTAAAAAAGAAATTTATGTTGTAGGTGGCGGTTTAGCTGGGTCTGAGTGTGCTATGCAACTAGCTTCACGCGGGTATTTTGTTCATTTATACGAAATGAAACCTAAGCATTTTTCCGAAGCTCATAAATCTCCAAACTTAGCCGAAATCGTATGTTCGAACTCATTCGGTTCACAATCTGAAGGAAGTGCTCCTCATCAGTTAAAATGGGAAGCGGAAAAGTTAAATTCATTTATTTTAAAAACAGCAAAAGCAAATGCAGTACCTGCAGGCCAGGCGTTGAGCGTAGATCGCGAACGTTTTTCTTCAGATATGGATAAGTTAGTAAAATCAAACCCCAACATCAAAGTTCATGATGAAATGATCAACAGTTTAGATCAATTGCCTCGTCCTTTGGTAATCGCAACAGGTCCTTTGACAGCGCCTTCGTTAGCGGCATCGATGCAAGAACACTTTGGTGGGAATTTTCTTTATTTCTTTGATGCGATTGCGCCAATTATCGATGTGGATTCCATAAACATGGATATCTGCTGGAAAGCCGATCGCTATGATAAAGGTACACCCGACTACATAAACTGTCCGTTCAACAAGGAACAGTATTGGAACTTCGTTCGCGAAATTGAAACCGCAAAAAAAGTTGAACCAAAAGAATTCGAAAAAACAAGTTACTTTGAGGGCTGTATGCCTATTGAGGCTATGGTAGAACGCGGATTACAAACTCCGCGTTTTGGGCCAATGAAGCCAGTGGGATTGCCAAATCCTAAAACGGGCCGCGATGAATACGCGATTGTTCAATTACGCCAGGACAATAAAGAAGGCACGGCCTTCAACATGGTCGGCTTCCAAACTCGAATGACTTATGGCGAACAAGTTCGTCTCTTCCGGACAATTCCCGGTCTGGAAAACGCCGAGTTTTTAAAACTTGGCAGTATTCATCGAAATTTGTTTATCAATACGCCGTCACTTTTAAATAAAGACTTATCTAGCCGCAAAGACCCTTGGTTGTTCTTCGCCGGTCAAATCACCGGAGTGGAAGGGTACTTTGAATCAACGTGCACGGGCGCCCTTGTTGCTAAGTTTTTGGATGACAAAATTAATGGTCGCGAGCCATCTTACCCTCCGCGCGCTTCGGCAATGGGTTCTATTTTGGAAGCTATAACTGACGAAACACGTGCTAAACACTTTCAGCCCACAAACATTAACTTTGGATTACTTCCTCCCATCGAAGGCATGATCGGTAAGAAGTTTGATAAAAAGGCTAAGAAAGACCTTCAAATTAAGAGAGCACGCGAAGCATTTGCACAGTGGCTGGATATCCCAATAGAAGAAACACCAGGTTTACCAGCGCCTGCGCCGACAAAAACTGAAAATGTGGCTCAAAAAGAGTCACTTCCTTCCTAAAATTCAATTTTTCCTGAGTCCCTGATCCCACCCTTCAGGTGACTCTGAAATCATCGCAGAATTTAGTAATGCTTTACCAAGGTCTACCGATAGTAAGGCATGCGAATTCAGAAGTTCACCCTCATCAGCTTTATCTTCTTCATCTGCTCGCACCTAGCACTGATTCCGGTGCTTTCGTATTTTGGCGTAAATGTTTGCCCCATTATGCAGGAACATGGTTTTATTTTTGGCTGTCGAGTCGCTACGCAGTTCGCGGTGAGCGTGCTGGCAATTCAGGTGTTAACTCTGTTTGGTTTTTTCTATGCTATGAAAAAATGGCCGAAAGCTTTATTATCGAAATCGTTAACTGTGAATTTGCTTCCCATTGTGTTCCTAACAATTCATTTTTTAAATTTCTATTTTAACTCATCTATATATGACAAATATCTTTCTGATATCAGTCCCAATGCAGATGCCATCAAGATGTTCCTTTGGATTTGCATGTCGATGATTCTAGTAACGACCTGGCAGTGGATCGAAACAGAGTTGCTATTTATCACACGTAAACGCGTCTTTAAAGAATCTACGTCAAATCAGAATCTATTTCAGCTTTGGGCTATCGAACAAAAAAACAAGATTATCCCTGTTATTGGCATCATCTTGTTTTTCGGAAGCTATTTTTCATTAATGTTTATCCGGCAAGCAGGCTGGGACGATCCAGAACAAATCATGGCAGAACAAAAAGAAAAGTTTCTCTATTTAACAGGAGTCGTGATTGTTTGGCAGATGGTGATCTTCTACTTCGACTTCTATAAAAATCTAATCTTATCAAAAGAGGTTGAATGCCATTTGCAATCTATTCAATCACAAAATTTCAAATTCCGCTCTAACACGATGAATTCGGGTTTTTTTTCAGTGGTGTTTAATTTAATGAATCGTCTATCTGATACTTTGGTTAAAAAAGGGCGCCTATTAAAAGGTTTCTCGTCGTTCGTTTCCGACTCAGTAGCGCAAGATATCTTAGCAAAGGATGATTCAACATATTCGTATTCCGGCGACTCGAAGAAAGTCGCTATCATGATGGCGGATATCAGGAATTTTACATCTCTATCCTCGCAGCTAAAGCCTCAAGATGTGGTAGATCTTTTAAACGTCTATTTCTCGGATATGATCGAAGTCTTTGTTGAAAATGGTATCGTAGTGGATAAATTCATTGGCGACGGTATCCTGGCCTATGCAATTGAAGAGGGCTCACCGCAAGTTTACGAAAATATGCTTAAGGCCGCGTTCGACATGCACATAAAACTGAACCAAACGAACATAAAATTAAGAAAAAAGAACTTGCCGAAAATTCAGCTAGGTATCGGGCTTCACGAAGGTACGGTCATTCTTGGGTCTATTGGCTCAAAGGATAAACTTCAGTACACAATCATCGGAGATCCAGTGAATGTGACGTCGCGCTTAGAAGGCCTATGCAAAGACAACCAAGTCGGGTTAGTCGTAAGCTCGCACTTCCTAAACAAAGTAAATCCAAAACACCGATCTAAATTCACAAATCTAGGCTTACAAAAAATCCGAGGCCTGGATCTGCCGCTGGAAGTTCACGGCGCCATCTCTCAAGAATCCCGCAAACAATCCGCAGCCTAACCAAAAGGTACCAGTGCAGACGGCGAGTCTCCTAAAAGGCCAACCCGAAGGGTTTTCGACCTTTTAGGAGCTGGTACCTTTTGGCAAAAAAAAGCCCTCGCGATGGAGGGCTTTTAGAAACTAGTTGCTTTAGTTTTTAGATTACTACTTAGACTTACCTAGAACTACTTTACGAGTTGACGACAACATTAAGGGAGCTTCTTGAGTCATAAAGTTCGTTGGGTCTTCAGTTACTTGATCAGCATTCATACCAACCAATAATTTGTAGCTGAATTTTTCGCTCGTTAAAATGTCTTTTAAGAATTCGTATGGCTTTTGACCACGTACTAACATTCTTAAAGGATTAACTACTGCCGAGTGCATATCAGTCACTGAACTGTTGCCATCTACACGTTGATGATTCAACAAGAAGAAATATTCAGTACGTTGACCTTTAACCGCGCTCTTAGAGCATAAGTACTTAGCTTTAGGCATTGCCGTCGCTTTTGTACCTTCTCTGTAGTTAGCGTTTGCTACAACAAGCAAACACTTAGTAGCTGTTAAATCTAAGCTTACTGCGATTGGCTGTGATGATACCGCTTCAGTTGAAGAAATACTTACCTGCTTCGCACCTTTTTCAGATTTTTCAAATGCTTTAGCCGTATACGCCTTAGCACCTAATCCGATCTTAACGCCTAAACCAACATCCGCTTTAACTGGAGCCGCTTTAGTAATTGGAAGAACTGTACCGATGCCAAACGAAGCTCCCGCATCAGCACTACCACCGATGTTAGCATCTAAGTTGTAACCAGATGTTTTTGAAGAACCTTGAGCTAACTCAAACGCAGCACTAATTTTTAAATTTTCAGTTCTACCGAAAGAGATATTCGAAGGCTTACCGTCAACAGAAATCGCAAATTCACGCACTTCCGCACTTAGAACTCCGTCTGGACTAGATAAACAGTCTCTATATGCTTTTTCGTTACCTTGCATTTTACCAAGGAAGAATGCCGCACAAATCGCTTTTTCTTCAACATCACTTAACTTTTGATTGTCTCTTAAGTTGTCGATCACTAATCCTAAATCAACAGTTGATTCTGTCGCCTTAGAGAAGAAACCTTTGCTTGAAGTAAATTTAACTGCCGAACTCGCCATGGCTTCAAAACCTTCCGCTTCAAGAACTTGCTTAGCAGTCAAGTTGCGTACTGGTTTCTGAGCTTTACCCGCTTCGTATTTTTCAATCAAATCCCGCGCGCTGTTTTCATTTGGAATCAAAGCGATTTCCAAATTTTCATTCGCAGTGATACCATTAACGATACCATCGTAACTTTGGTCAGCAAACAATGCCGGCGTATCTAAAGACGTAATCGTCAATAAAACGTTCATACGGCTAGACATAGCAGCTACATTGGCAAACTTAACACTGATTGGAACTTCGATTAGACCCGCATCACCACGAGGGCGCGCTGACCATTGAACCGCAGCTACAACATCATTAGCAGTTGGCTTATCAACTTTAGCCATCTCTTTTAAGAAAACTAAGTTGAACATAAAGTTACCACGCTTGATTTTTTCAGACGTGATATTACCAAGATCTTGACGGATTAAATCCATCGCCAAACTTGTCTTGTATGTATATGGGAACGTTAAGTTCATCTTTTGATCAACTTCAATATTAGTGTAATCGATATTACGGAAGTCTAATCTTAAAGCTGTGATCTCTGCTTGACGACGGATTGGGCTTAACAAGCTGTTCACGTCTTCATTGATCTTAACGTAGATATCGTAATCATAACCCGCAACCGAGTTAGATTTAACATCGCGACTTAACATATAAGTCACTGGGCCTGTTGGTACGGATGCACCAGCAGAACCATGACGGTTAAATTCAAATGTATCTTTATGTGGATTCACCCAGAAAACTAATTTTTCAGTCCCTGAATGTGATTCAGTAGCCACTACGTTACGAGACATGAAAATGTTCTTAACTTCTGCATCCGGATCAAAATCAACCAATTCGTACCATACTAGGCAACCGCGGTAGTCTGAAACTTTAGTAGCCGCTGCTTCACCCGCAACGATATCAAATTTCAAATTACTTACTGAGTTAGTTTGCGCATTGTCTTTTAAACATGCTTCAAACGAAATCAATTTTTTGCTTTGTTTACCTTGAGCGTTTGGTTCGCCTACAGTTGCAAACTTAGCTGTTAATGCATCCACGTAAAATGTCGAATTGTTCGAGCCTTTTACCTGTGGTTCGTTGTTCTCACTACAAGAGATTAACAACCCCGCGCTTAGGAAAAAACCTAAAAGGCTTTTCACATGTTTATTAGAAAAGATCATAGTTAACCTCCACCCCAATATTATAAATTTCACGATCTGATAAAAAAGGACTGTCCACAATTTCTTGAGCCTTAGTATAGTTACCAAAGAAGATTACCTTCTGCTTAACTAACTCTAGGCTTAAACCAGCCACTTGACCTTTACGATTGTTATATCGATTAGCCAAGATTGTGTAACCTGCTGGAGTCGTATCTGCTTCCACTTCGAAAACAGTTACCGACGGTTTTAAAGCTACGTTGCCAAAAACAACGCGTAAATCAAGGCGCCCCATACGACCTTCATTTGCTTCAGATATACGATCATTCTTAATTGCTACTACGCGAGCCGTGGTTTTGACTTTAGAAGTCCAATCTGTTTCTAAAGTCGCTGCGGTTTCAGTACCCGCAAATCCGATTACATACTGCATTTCATCGCCAACACCCGCTACTGAGTTTACCGAGTTACCCGCAGTCAATGAACTGGCTGCTTGGCTTTTTGGTAAATTGCCAAATCTAAACTGTGTTCCCGCAACTTTTAACTTAGTTCCGATTGGTTTAGCATTAATCTCGCCGATCACTGAACCCGCCAAGAAGAATGGGTTCTTGTCCTCTTCGACTAAACCTTTGGTTACACCCACTGAAGGAACCGCCTGGTTACCCTGTAAAGTGAATTTGAAAGTTTCAGACGGAGTGGCTAATTCAAACTTTTGTTCCGCACCTAAGCTCGTACCTGGAGACATAGTTGTGTACAATGGGTTGATTTGATAACCGATAACACCGGCCTTCAAATTCAACTGCTGAATTGGTTTAATGTTTACACCGGCGTAATCTAACAATAGCGCGCTTGTTCCGCCGCCTTCGTCAGAAAGGTAATTTTGCCCGGCGCCTTCACCGAAAACACCGACTACACCGATATTGAATGCTAACCAGTCTGTGTACTCAGTATCAACACCAGCTTCAACGAACGTCCAACCAACTTTTGACTTCAAGTTTTTATCTTGAATTCCGCGGCCTAACGTTGTGACTTTCACAGAACCACTTAACTTCTTGTCCTTTTCTTCAGGTTTAGCTGAAACCGAGGCAGATGTCGTTCCGTTACCAGGCATTACAGTCGCAGTTGTTGAAGGCTGTTGAGCCCACAGAGACTGAGATGAAAATATTAGGGCAATTGCGATATTCTTAGTAGAATTAACCAAACCCCTTAAAGATGCATTATTTGCCATGTAAGCTCCCCATTGCCATAGTGTGATAACTCAAACCGGCTATTTTTTCCATGAAAATAAATGCAGGTAACGAAATCAGATGTCTAGTGATTTTGAATTTGTAGTTTTTATTGAAAACGAAAAGAAAGTGTACAGTAAATATTTCAACGTCGTGAAACTCTTATCCGTTCTATAAGCGTATCTACCAAGCGTAGTAAGCACTTCTATCTAATAGATAATCAAACGTATTCGATCTGCAATTGGTGCAATCCTTAGGACAGCACCAATCGTTTTTTTTATGTCTGTGCGATCGCACTTTCTCTAGGGGTTTCCTTACGGGTATCTACGCGCGGAACAAAGTGTTCACGGCAGCGAGCTTCATAAGATTCAGTTGCACCCACTTCAATTTGTGAATCGCCACCAGCAATCTTTTGAGTCCGACTCGCCGGAGCTCCGCATGTCATACAAACGGCGTGCTGTTTAGTTACGTTTTCAGCAATCGCCATCAACGTTGGCATGGGTTCAAACGCTTGGCCTTTCCAATCTGTATCAAGCCCGGCGATAATCACACGTAAGCCACGATCCGCTAGATCTTGGACAACATTTACAATCTCGGCACTAAAAAATTGACCTTCATCAATTCCGACTACCCGAGTTTTTGGATTTAAGTGATCCCAAATTTCTTCGATAGCATTAAGTGGCGTAGCATCTACTGTGTTTTGATTGTGAGATGTTACTTCTTTAACACGATAACGATTGTCGATGACTGGCTTGAAAACTTGAACTTTTAGCTTTGCAAATTCGGCGCGACGAACACGACGAATAAGCTCTTCTGTTTTACCGCTGTACATGGATCCAACAACGACTTCGATCCATCCCCTAGTTTGAAAATACGAAAACTCTGACATTTTTTCCCCTCGAAAACATCCGACAGTATTGAAAAAATGTTACGATATCATGTAATTTTTTTTGACGCGCACATTAAGCCTGCTTTTATTTCGAGTTGGCAAAACAAATAACGTCATCCGGCTTGAACCCTTAGAATCTCTAGATTAACAAGCGTCCCTATGCCTTTTTTTCGGACACTTTTGGTTCTACCAATGCTTGGATTAATTCATTGCGAAGGACCACGATATTATTCAGATCGACAAGCCCTTAAGCTGCAGGAACTTCCTGCACTTAAAGTCCTGATATTAAAGCATCCACTATCTTACTCATCTAAAACAAAACAAATTAGCCAAGGCATCGATCATGACCTGATCGTTGATTTTGCCAAAGCCTATGGCAAAAAAGTTGAATTTAAATCATATAGAAATGAAGACGATCTGATTGCCGCTTATAAAAACGGAGCAGGCCACATTGCCGCCGGCCGCTTCCCACGTGCGTTTGCAGAAAGCCATTCCGAAGTTATTGGACCCGACTATGAATCGGCTTCTCTGTCAGTATTCTGCCGAAAAAAAGTGAACGTCGAGACAGAACACGATCTTAACGGCCTTGATATAATTTCTTTTGAACGAAATAAGAATGTCGTAACTCACCAAGAATTAGTAAAAAGTGTTCCCCACGCACGTATTCAAGTTTGGCTTAATGGCTCGACGGCTCGGGCATTTTCTGAAATTGCGAGTGGGCACGCCGATTGCCTGATTACTAATAATAAAGAAGGTATTTTTCACTTAAAGGACTACAGTACCCTAGATTTCAAATTTAAGCTTAAAGATCACTTTTCTTTAAACTGGATGATTTCTGAACAACATGACTATTTGAACCCCCTTATGCGCAGCTGGTTTCAAAAGGCCTCGCGTGAAGGACGTGTTCAAAAAATATACGAACAATATCGCATCTATTCTGAGGAACTAACTCAATCTGATATTGAAATTTTTAAAATGCGCACTAAGTCCCGCCTTCCTGAGTACATTACTTACTTTAAGCGCGCCGGAGCGAAGTATGGTTTACCATGGGAGCTGGTAGCGGCAGTTTGTTATCAAGAATCTCACTGGGATCCAACAGCACGCAGTTTCACTGGCGTTAAGGGGTTAATGCAAATTACCCAAGCCACTGCCGAGTATCTTGGAATTGAAGATATTCATGATCCTGAGGAAAATATTTTAGGGGGCGCCCGTTACTTAAGAAAACTCATTCAACTTTTCCCGAAAGATATCTCATACAACGATCGCGTGATCTTAGCGTTAGCGGCTTATAATATTGGGATTGGACATTTAAAAGATGCCTTTCTTATTTCTGAATCCGTTGGAATGAATCCGTATCACTGGAATCAGCTTAAGACCGTGCTGCCTAAGTTAGCTGAACACGAATATTATAAAAATACTAAATGGGGACAAGCCCGCGGCAGTGAAACCGTCGAATATGTTGAAAAAACTAAAGCGTACTTTCACTACTTAGTCAGCGCGAACTAAATTCACCACGTCTTTCGCACTTCCACGGCCAACCCATTGAAATTACTGAAAAAGTTAAAATTCCACACAAAACAGCTATTATCTTTTTCCGTCAAGTTTTCGCCCAATTCTGCCGATTAGAAGACATGTCACAGTATCGACGTTTATTGTCTCGAGCGAATTTATTTTTCTGCTTGATCCTTCCGTTCTGTACGGGATGTACTTTGAATGCACGAATAGATTCGCTAGGAAATGTAGTTTCATCGAGTGTTGAAAGCGAGCCTGCGAGTCCGACTCCGTCGCTAACGTATCAATCCCCTCAAGGGATATATGGTCAGAATGAATCAATCACCCTATCCCCTTCAGTTGTCGGAAAATTAAAGAACTTTCGCACCACACCTAGCCTACCCGCTGGCATAACCATCGATAGTGAATCGGGTATCATCTCTGGGGTCGCTACGATCCCGACGGCAAAAAAATTGTACGTTATTCAGGCGATCGACAACCTCGGCAATGAAGTTTCGTCGCAATTTGAATTCGAAGTAGCCGCAAATTTTATTGTGAACTCCACTTTAGACGAACAAGATAGCAATCCCGGCGACGGCCTGTGCGCAACTAATACTTCTTCTATTTGCACCCTGAGAGGGGCAGTTGAAGAGGCAAACGCACAAAGTGTAGAGATCCTATCAAAAATTACCTTACCCGCTGGCACGTATCCCTTAGTAAGTCTGTCTTTAAACATCAGCAGCTCGCGAGTTAAAATAGTTGGTTCCGACAGAGCTACGACCGTTATTGATGCGAATCCAGATGGGGCTGCGGTAAGTCCTGGAATTAACATTTCGGCAGCATCAACAGAGGTTACGATTGAAGGAGTTTCAATTAAAAACGCTAGCTTGGTAGCTCCGGGAGGTGTTACCCTCGGTGTCGGTTTAAAGAGTCTTGCAGCTAATTTAACGCTTAAGAATTGCGAAATTTCAAATCACTCGATTTCCGGCACTAACGCGTCCGCCGTCCTTGGGGTGGGCCTTTATCACAAAAGCACTGGAAGCTTAACAATTGACAACTGCACTATAAAGGATAACTCCGGAGATCTTACAAATGCCCTCGGCTATTCGTATGGTGCTGGCGCCTATCTTGAGGCTAGCACGATCAATATATCAAATTCGACTATACGAAATAATACTTTCCCTTCCGCACAAGGCGCATCTGGAGCCGGTGGTATCTACTCCAAAGGAAATACCTCAGTATACGGGAGCGAAATTTCTTCTAATAGGTCGAGAAACTTTGGAGGCGCAATTTTCTATGATGGAACCTACGAGCACGAAATCCATTTTTCCACTTTAGAACAAAATACTTCCAACTCTTTATCCTTTGGAAACTATATTTACTTAACTGGCGGATCTAAATTAAATATTTCAAACTCGGCACTTTTAGATTCAACGGCCACATCTGAACATATTTATGTTGGAACAGCTTCAACACTTACCGTAAAGAACTCAACACTCTATGCAACATCAGCATCTGAACTAATAGAATTGAATAACTCGACAGCTAATATCGAAGCGTCGACACTCTATTCGGAATTTAACGCCATAAATTTTCGTTTAAGCAGCGGAACACTTTTAACCAAATCATCGATCTATTTGGGCAACAACTTCACATGTACATCGCACTCTAATCCTGTTGTCTCTTATGGATATAATATATTTGCAGATTCCACGTGCAACTCAGGCAACTCTAATGATTTAGCCAACACCGCTCCACTTGTGAGTACGCCAGCAAACAACGGCGGGACAACAAAAACTATGAAAACAAATGTCGCATCTCCGGCCAAAAATTTGGTACCAGTTAGCGAGTGTTTAGAAAAAGACCAAATTGAAAAATCCCGATCTTCCGGCTCATTTTGCAACTCCGGAGCCTACCAGGACTAATTCATCGACGCCCCCGAAAAAATATCCAAAATGGTTCCATTTAGTACGTTTTTGGCTATTTGGTTTGAGAAATTTAAATCCATCAAATATCCTTCGCTTAAAGGAAACACGACGTCCCGCAATCCACACAAAAACATCCCCGAGCAAACTAGCAGAATAAGTATTTCCAAAAATTCGAAAAACCGCATAAGTTGGAAAAGCAGGGCTTAACTAGATACTGAAAGTTGTTAAAATGGACTATTTAAAAATCAAAAAAGAACTTCTAACTGCATTGCGTGGCGATTTCACTCAAAAAGAAATGAGCCAAAAGCTCGGATTTAAATTTAATCAGTATCACAAGTGGGAGTCCGATATTAAATGGCTACGTTGGGATGAATTTATAGATATTCTGGAGGTTTCGACTCCTCAATATCGAGAAGCTTTTAAGTTAGTTTTTATGTTTTACGAGGACCCAAGAAATACAAAAAACTTTATGGAGTGCCTTTGTCCCAATCTCAATTTTTTTGAAATTGGCAAAATGGTAGGCCATAGTGAAGTCGTAGTTCGTCGCTGGATGAACAAAAATATATCTCCAAGTGTAGAAACCATGTTTCAACTAATAAACGAACGAACTAACAATTTAATCGAGTTTATCAGTCAAATTTCAGACATACAAAAAATTCCAACGCTAAATGAAGAGTACTTAACCCTAAAGGCACAAAAACTGATAGAGGTTAAATTTCCTTTTGCAGCCGCAATCGAAGCGGCTATTCAGCTTGAAGACTATCAACGTCTTAAAGAACATTCTGATAAATGGATTGCAGACCGAATTTTAGTTTCCGAAAAATTAGTTAAAAATGCCATCAGCGCGTTAGAAAAAGTGAAAACAATTAAGTTTGTTGAAAAGAAATATGTAACGACAAACACCTGGATTCAAGTCCCCGGTTTAACACTTTCACAAGTTGCGAAGATTGATCATTATTGGACAAAACGATGTTTAGATAGATATCAGGGGCCGAATGGCGTTCCCCATACTCCCGATAACCAAGTAAATTCCAATATAAGATCATTCCGAGTAGCTCCAGTTTCTGAAAAAGCAGCAGTTAAAATTCAAAAATTGCTAAAGAAAACTAGTAATGAGATTTTGAAAACTATTCGCGAAGATTCAGACGCAAAAAGCCGAATTTGCGTATACGTAAGTCATTTTTTTGATGTGCAAGATATAAAATGGGTTCAAACAACAAAACTCGATGATCCGGACAATTAGCTTTTTGATGCGTCTTTATATGTAAAATTTATTACTATTTAAGCTCCACTGCGATCTTTTTTAGAAATTATCTAGGTTTTTCTCTTTTAAAAATGCAGCAATTCCTCTCGACTCCGATAGAAGTAAAAATACTAAAAGCGGAGACCTTTTGGATCACTCACAAGACTACCATACACGATTCATGCGAAATATAGGAATTCTAAGTTTAGAAGAACAAAATAAACTGATGAACTCCAGCGTTGGAATTGCTGGTCTTGGCGGACTAGGCGGTCAAGCTTTTATAAATCTGGTTAGAACCGGAATCGGCAAATTTATTATCGCAGATCTAGATACCTTTGAAAAACCAAACACCAACAGACAAATAGGTGCAAACGAAAATTCTTTCGGAAAATCAAAAATCGCAGTTATGACAGAAATGGCAAAGGGAATCAATCCTGCGGTAGAAATAGTTGAATTCAATTCAGGAATTCAAGCTGAAAACGTATCAGAATTTGTAAGCTATTGCGACGTCGTAGTAGATTCACTGGATTTTTTCTGCTTGTCGGCTCGACGTCTACTTTACAATTCATGCACCTCTCAAAAAAAAACGGTAGTCTTATCAGCACCGCTTGGGTATTCAGCTACCCTTCACACGTTCAGCCCGACATCTATGAGTTCAGATGATTTTTTTAATTGGAAACCTGGAATGGACAGGTTTGATCAAATGATTCACTTTGCGTTGGGAATCGCCCCTTCAGGTTTGCATCTAAAATATTTAAATTTCGATAAAAATAAACTGGCATCAAGCGGAACTGGTCCCTCCATATCGTTTTCCTGTGGTTTGGGAGCTTCTCTGGTTGCTGCAGAAGTTCTGTTTTTCATTCTCAAAAAGCGTTCGCTATTCGAAGCGCCGTTCTACACCCAATTTGATCTATTCCTTGGGACGTATCGAAGGACAAAACTGCGTTTCGGGAACAAGGGAATTCTCCAGCGTCTTAAAATTTTTCTCGCTAAAAAACACTACGCCGATGTTAGAACAGAAATAGCAAGGCATATAAAGTAAGGACTGTCCATGAAAGCGAAAAGTTCATACTCTTTAGATCTACTAAAAGACACCAAGCAAGAATTGGACCGGCTCCAAGCTCAGGCTAACATGATGAAAAACCTAGAAATGAAATTGTTAAAACAGGCGGGATTGAAACCAAATCATACTGTTCTTGAATTTGGATGTGGCCCGGGGTTTGTGACTCCGATTTTGTGCGAACTCGCGAACCTGGGACGGGTAATTAGTGTAGACAACGACGAAAAGCTTCTGAAAATATGCTCTGAAAAAATAACACACCCTCCAGCTCAGGGTTTTCTAACCTTAAACAATTCAAACCACGATAGTTTAGACTCGCTTAATTCAGAAATAGATTTCTCCTATATGAGATTTGTTCTGCAACACATTCAAAAAAAACAAGAGGCATTGACGCAAATTTTTCAAAGCCTCAAAAAAAATGGAACTGTCTGTGTCGTCGATTCTGACGATGGACTGGTCCTCCAGTTTCCTCAAGACAATTTCATTCACTTGCTTTTGTCAGAAGCACAAGGTCTTCAGAAAACAAGGGGCGGAGATCGACTAGTGGGTAGAAAGATACCTTCGATGCTTGCGGACCTAGGATTTAGCAAAATCAAGTCTCAAGTGATAATGTTCACGAGTGACGACATACCTTTTGAGGCCTTAGCAAAATTATTGTTCGGATTCAAAGCTGACCTAGTGGGTAAAACTAATGAACTTAATGAGTGGATAAATCAAAAACTCGCACTGGCTAATTCAACGAAATACTTTCTATCTGGCGGGATAGTACTAGTTACCGCAGAAAAATAAGAGGGGATAGATGAAAAAAAAGTGGCGTCGTTTCAAAAAAAACTTAACTTCTAGCTTTTTTGATTTATCTCCAAAAAGTCTAAGGGACTTCATACTAAGAAATAAGGTATTTCTAGACTACTCCCCGCCACCCAACTTAAAATACAAGCTCGCAGAAACGAAATCAGAGATGGAACAAGCCTATCGCTTGCTTTACCAAGCCTATGTTGCAAGTGGGTCTATGAAGCCAAATTCCACAGGACTGCGGGCAACTCCCTACCATGCCCTACCCAGCACTAGTATGCTAATTGCGACAATAGATGGCGTGGTTGTGGCAACAGTTTCTATTTTTAGATTATCAGCATTCGGACTACCGATTTCAAAAATTTATGATATAAATTCCTTTTTCAAAAAAGGACGACGAGTAGCCGAAATTTCTTCGCTTTGTGTATCCGATATATATAAAAATGACCACAGGACACTACTATTTGGTTTACTGAAATTTCTATATGAGTATTCAGTAAGTTTTTTCGGAATCGATGTAAAACTTATTGTGATTAAGCCCTTTCGTCGTCACTTTTATGAATCGATGCTTAGCTTTGAAATTTTAGAAGATCGAATTGTTCACAACTACGAGTTTTCAAACGGAGCTACGGTCATG
>DDTZ01000056.1 GCA_002344565.1 Bdellovibrionaceae bacterium UBA2351
CTCTACGTATTTTAGAACGGCGCCTGTTTTACCTTTGCCTTCAACGATGCCGTGAGCGCGACTTCGTTGGATTACGCCATCGATAACGGCGTAACGATCGGTCATAAGTAAAATGTGAGATGTTTTTTGCAGAGGCTTAAATACATAGCCAAGCGCTCCTTGAAGAGTCATAACCGCTTGGCCTTCTTTTAGGCCATCTTCAGTGCCCTTGTTGATAGTGATTGTGCTGTGATCTGGAATCAAATCACGGGCAATAACTTGGGCTGCGATCAAATCCATTTTTGTGGATTCACGGAACGTAAGAAGCTGTTTAAGGCGTTCGTTCTCTTGATTGATTTCTTCAAACTTTAAAAGGCGAGTCGCTAGTTCTTGATTTTGATGCTTCAAATTTTCATTTTGTTTTTTAATTTGAATCAAATTCAAATACTGTCCAGTCGTTGTTTTCACACCCGCACTGTAGTTATAGAAAAAATCTTGAAAATGTCCAGCCAGCCACGAAAAAGGTTGTTTGAACCATTCCGAATCGTTTTGTTTTTCTTCCATGTTGATAGTGATCAAAGGCATGACAAGAACGAAAACAAAGAAAATTAGTTTTTTTATATTAATATTTAAAAAATTCAAAAATGAGCTCCTAAAAGTGCGTACAAATAAGTCTAAATGAACACCTAAAGCCTAGCAACACATAATAAGGCCTTATTGGCACACCACTTCTTAAGGGGATTGGTGGAACTTTTGACTTGAAAAGCGCTAGAAAAAAAGGTGTTATTTAACCTTCGATTTGAACTCGATCAACAAAGAGAGAAAATATGGATACAAGAAAAGGCCGCGACAATCGTGACAAACAAAACTCCGAAACAATGAAGGATGTAACGCCACATAGTGGATCGACCTTTGATCAGCTGAAAGGCTTAATTCAGTCTAGGGATCGTACTAAGAAAATTATTGGAACCTTGTTGTTCGGATTGCCTATTATAATCGTTTTTATCTTTTTCGGTCTACCGAGTGACAATAGCAACATGTCGGGTGCGTCTAATGCCGCTCGCGTGAATCGTACATTTATTTCGATAGCGGATTTCCTTCAGGAAGAGCAACGTATTCAAAAAATGCAAGAATACTATGCACAAATGTTTGGTCAGCCGATCACTTTCGACCCGGAGCGACAAAAGGCTATGCGCCGCCAGGCTGTAGAGTCATTAGTTCAGCTCGAGCTATTGTCTCAGGCCACGGAAAAGGAAAACATCTTGGTGTCTAATAAAGAGATCCTAAGTTTTATCCAAGATATGAATGAATTTAAAAAAGACGGCCAGTTTCAACCGTCATACTATTTTCAATTACTAGAAGCGAACCGTTTGTCGCCAGCGTCTTTTGAAAGCAAAATTAAAAAACAAGTTCAGACGCAACGTACTCGTCAGTTATTCGAAGCAGTATCTCGCCCGTCACTAATGGAAGTTGAAAAGTTAAATGAACTTAGTCGTCAGCAATGGAACATTCAATTTGTTCGTTTAGACCGCGAAGCTCAAGGTAAAAAAGTATCTGTATCGGATGCGGAAGTGACTGAACGTCTAGCGAAAGACGAATTTAAAAAGCGTGTTAATAGCTACTTTGAAGCTAATCGTTCCCAGTATGACACACCTGAAAAAGTATCGGCTCAGGTTATCGTTGCTAATTTTACTCCGGGTAATCCTGAGTCTGAAAAGAAGGCAATGGATAAAATCAATGACCTTCATAAAAAGTCGCAAACTGAAGACTTCGGACAGTTGGCTCAAAAGTTTTCTGATGATGTGGGTACAAAAAACAAAAAAGGTGACTTGGGTTACTTTGCTCGTGGTGAAAAAGAAATGACACTTGAACAAGCAGCGTTCTCGCTAGAAGTTGGTAAAGTTTCGGTGCCAGTTAAAGGTTTCACATCATTTCAGTTGGTGAAATTGACGGATAGAAAGCCAGCGGCCAAAGCAGAGCTGGCCACTGTAGAGCGAAAAATCGCGACTGAATTAATTGGTAAGGATAAATTTGAAGGATTGCAAACTCAGCTAGCGGATGCGCTTAAAGCGGGGCAATTAGATGCGGTTAATGCTTCATTGAAAACAATGGGATTGGCGTGGGAAGAGACGGGATTCTTTGGTTTAGATTCTGCGCAAATTCCTAAATTGTCAGAAAAAGAATTAAAGATGGCGGCGTTAGAATTATCTCCGAAAAATACGTTATCTAAACAATTAGTGACGGTTAGAAACGTTCAGTACGCTCTACATTTAAAAGAAACTAAGACTGTAGAAGCAGATAAAAAACGTGACGAAGCTAAGATGATGACTCAGCAAGCGTCTAACCAAATGCAAGACGACTGGATTCAGCAGTTCAGACGTTCAAGCACAGTACAAATTAATCAAGCTGTTCTAGAGTAAATTTCGATGGCAAGCACCACACCGACCTTTCTAAGGCGTTTTGGGGTGTTTGCCCCTATCCTGTCGGGCAAGACCACAACCATCCTTGAATCTGTAGAAATAACATTAGGTTTCACCGGTCCCGTTGATTCTGAATCGGGCATGGTGCTTAACTTGGTTGAAGTTGATGCGTGGATTGCAAAGTTTAAATCAAGTTCCAGTAAGAAGTTTCACAGCAGTCGGTGGGAGTTTAGCCAGTATATTAAAAACACGTTCACTCAGTTGATTGACCGTACTGAGTTCTGCGATATTCGCATTAATTTTCACGATTGGGGCGTGCAGTTTCAGGGAGTGGATACATTTTTGAAATGGACTCGTCACTCGGTTCTGAAATCAAAACAGCTTACCTGGCGATCTCCGGTGACATTGACGTTGCTGGTTCAAAATCACAAAAATCCGCCGATGAGTATGGCTATCTCCAAAAAAATTGACGATTCATTAGAAACCATACGACTAGATAAGTTGAAGTGGGCATTTGTTGGTTTCGCGTTTTCGAGCTTCCAGTATGTTGACCCAAAACTCGGTTGTTCGGTACGCGTTTAAATTCTATTTCAAAATGAATTTATTAGAAAACGCTTCTGGAAGTAAATTTTTGAATAGAATCTTTTTAAATTCTTTACGGTTGTTTCCGAAAAAGATGACGGTGTCGGGTGTGCAGAATTCCGCCATAACTTGGCGGCACAGTCCACATGGCGGCCATTGGTCTCGTTCAGATGAAACTACGACAACGGCTTGTAGTGGCAGCTTCATATTGTCGGCAATGCCTTTCCAGATAGCAACGCGTTCTGCGCAGACAGTCCCGCCGTAGGATGAATTTTCAACGTTGCAACCCGTATATTGTTTTCCATTGGCATCGATTACGGTCGAGCCAATGTGAAAACCAGAATACGGCGCATAGGCATTTTTTTGAACGGCATATGCGTTTTCAATCATTGATTTTAGAGTTTGGTTTTTTACCTGAGACAATTTGAAATTTTTAGCACTGATCATGTTTTTCCATCCAAAAAAGGAATTGCAATATTCAGGGAATTGAAAACTTTGGCAAGTGATAAAAGCGGTAATCCTTGAATCGCTGTGAAATCATCGGTCTTTAAGGACTCCATTAATTGAATGCCGTGCTTTTCGATTTTGTAAGAGCCCGCGCAATCGAGTGGCTGATCTAAATTTACATAAGCCGTGACTTGCGCGACAGTTAACGATTTAAGCGTGATTTTGGTGATATTTAAAATCTCGATGGGCGTTAATCCATCAAAAACGGTGCAGGCGGTCACAAGCTCGTGAGCTTTTCCCTGCATGCGCATAAGTTGATCAATGGCGTTTTGAACGGTTCCAGGCTTGCCTAGAATATCACCATCAAACGTAACAAGTTGGTCACCAGAGATAGTGATGGTGTCGGGCTGGGCAATCGAGGCGCCCTTTTCGTAACTCAGTCTTTGAGCGATCGTATGTGGGTGTTTTAAATCCGCGATGATTTGATGTTTAACAGTGTCTTCGTCAAATACGGGTTTAATACTTTCAAAAGGAATCCCTAGGGTTCCCAGTTGTTCGCGGCGATATTTAGAGGTGCTAGCTAAAACGATTTTTTTCATCATTAGACTTTTATTTTCTTATTGGCTATAAAGCATCATATGATCACAGTCGACGCAATGAAAAAATCCTCAGAGACTGACCAAATCCCATTGAAATGGGTAGGTATGGAAAAGGTCCTAGTGCCGGTCCATCTTGAACTCGCAGGCGTAAAAAGCAATATCATTGCGGAATTTGATATATTTGTAAATTTAGTGAATCCGTCTAAAGGGATTCATATGTCACGTTTGTATGAGTTATTGATTCAGTACATTCAGAGAGAATCATTAAGTCTGGCCGGTATTCGCGGATTATTAGAAAACTTAGTATCGTCGCAAAATGGTTTAAGCACCGACGCAAAAATAGGAATGTCGCTAGTTTTACCGGTAACTGTAAAAACATTGAAGTCCGAGAAAAACTATTTCAAATCAGTGCCTCTGCAGTTTTCTTTTATTTTTAATTCTGCGGCGGTAACTACCGAAATGAAATTTAGATTGGATTATTCTAGTACATGTCCGCAATCGGCAGCGCTTGCGCATCAGTTAACGATTGCGGAACTTGAAAAGCACAGTTCATTCAGTGGTGCCGAATTAACGTCTTGGTATGCTCAGCGGGGTTTTATTGCGACTCCGCATGCCCAAAGGAGTGAGCTCGATTTATCTGTAGTCCTTAGCAACGAGTTTGAATTAGGTAATTTTGCCGATGTGTTTTTAGGTATTGAGCACGCATTGGGTACGCCCACTCAAGGAATCGTTAAGCGTGAAGATGAGCAAGAGTTTGCGCGCTTAAACGCCGCTAACTTAATGTTCTGCGAAGATGCGGCTCGCAAGTTAACGGTGTTCCTTAAAACTGCGCCTCAGCTGCGTTCTGGGCAGGGGAAAGTCAGTCATTTAGAGTCTCTGCATTCGCACAACGCAGTCGCTTACTTTGAGTTTTAACTAATATTGAACTGCATCAATGGTGATTTCTAATTGAAAATGATTCTCATTACTAGTATCTCTGGTCTTAGGGAGACTACTGATCATGTTCGAACACAATAGCCGTCACAATAACAACGATGAAACTGTACTGCCAATTCCTTCAAATAATGAAACGAGTTATTTTGACGAAAGCTGGACGGAAGATGATCTAAAACAAATCATTCGCAAGATGAATTTGAAAGTAACGCCTCAGCGTATTTTGATTTTACAAACGTTGCATGAAGGCCGAGTTCACATCACTGCGCAAGAGCTTTATGAAAAAGTGCAGAAAATCAATTCAGATGTGGGTTTCGCAACGGTGTACAGATTTCTTAAAGGTATGGCGGAATCACGTGTTGTGACAGAGCTGCGCATGGGTTCTATGCCAACGCGCTATGAACTAACACCAAAGAAACATCACGATCATATGACATGTACAGCGTGCGGGAAAATCGTTGAATTTCAGAACAAAAACATAGAAGATCATCAAGAAAAAGTAGCAAAGCAATACGGCTTCAAACTGACTCATCACGTTCTTGAACTCTATGGAATTTGTACTTCATGCCAGATGAAAAAATAAATGATTTTATAACCATAAAAAACGCGCGGGAACACAATCTTAAGGAAATCGACATCCAAATTCCGCGTAATAAAATTACGGTTCTTACTGGCCTTAGCGGTTCGGGTAAGTCATCATTGGCCTTTGATACTATCTATGCCGAAGGACAAAGACGTTACATCGATAGTTTGTCCTCGTATGCTAAAAACTTTTTAGACCAATTAAAAAAACCTGATCTAGATTCGATTACGGGCTTGTCGCCAGCTTTGGCCATTGACCAAAAATCCGCAGGAACCAATCCTCGCTCGACTGTGGGAACTATTACTGAAATTTATGACTACCTTCGTTTGCTATTTGCAAAAGTAGGTGTGCCGGAATGTCCTGAACATCACATTCCTGTAGCATCGCAAACACCGCAAGATATGCTAGAAGGAGTTTTGCGTTTAGGTGAAGGATCGAAGGTTTTTATTTTAGCTCCGATGGCGCAAAATAAAAAAGGTGAGTTCTTAGCTGAATTTCAAAAATGGTTTAAAAAAGGTTTCATCAAAGCCAAAGTCGATGGCGAGTTCATCGATTTAGATAAAGCTAAAAAGTTAACAAAAACAAAAGCTCACAATATCGATCTTGTGATCGATCAAGTGATTGTAAAAGAAAGCGTAAAAACACGAATTGCGGAAAGCTTGAATACCGCTATTCAGATGGCTGATGGTCAAGTGGTCATCGAGACAATTCAAGGTAAACGCACGTTATTTTCTTTGAAATCATCATGCCCTGTGTGTGGTTTTGCGTTCCCTGAACTCGAGCCTCGGTTATTCAGTTTCAATAATCCACGTGGCTACTGTGAAACATGTAAGGGGCTCGGTACGTTAGACTTTGTTGAAGAGGAAGTGTATTCAGACGGTGACGAAGGTTCACGTAAGTTAGAAAAGGTTAAATACGTTTTAAAAAACCAATCGCAATCAGAAGACGACGAAGAAAATTCGTTTGAGCCAGATATTCAAGACTGTCCCGATTGTCATGGTGGCCGTTTAAAACCAGAAAGCTTGAATGTTAAGCTGTTGGATAAAAACATCGTAGAACTAGCGAGTTTTAATTTAACAGAACTACAGACTTGGTTAGAAGCCTATACAAAAAATAAAAAGCTAAAAGAGCGTGATAAATATCTAGCTGATAAAATTATTGCTCAGATTCAATCGCGTATTCAGTATCTTCTGCAAGTCGGTACTGGGTATTTAAGTTTGAATCGTACGGCACGAACGTTGTCTGGTGGCGAATCGCAACGTATTCGATTGGCAACACAAGTGGGCTCGTCATTGATCGGAATTCTGTACGTAATGGATGAACCAAGTATTGGACTGCATCCGCGTGATCATCATCGCTTGCTAAAAGTTATTCGAGAACTACGCGATCGTGGCAATACAGTATTGTTAGTGGAGCATGATGAAGATACAATTCGCGAAGCTGATTTTGTTGTCGACTTGGGGCCCGGCGCAGGCAAACTGGGTGGCGAGATCATGGCACAAGGGACTCCTGCAGAAATTGAGAAAAATAAAAATTCAATTACCGGTCAGTATTTAAGTGGAGCGAAACGCGTACCGATGCCGACTAAACGCCGTGAAGGTAATGGTAAATTTATCGAAATCAAAGGTGCGCGTGGAAACAATTTAAAAAATGTGGATGCGAAAATTCCATTAGGCTTATTTCTGTGTGTAACGGGGGTATCGGGTAGTGGTAAAAGTACGCTGATCATGGACACCTTGTACAAACACTTGGCTGCTAAATTTTATAAAGCACAGGTGAAACCATCGCCATTTGAATCTATCACTGGTTTAGAAAATATTGATAAAGTGATCGAGATCGATCAAAAACCTATCGGTCGTACCCCACGTTCAACGCCGGCGACGTACGTTGGATTATTGCCGTTGATTCGTGAGCTATACGCACAAATTCCCGAAGCTAAGCTTAGGGGATATGGTCCCGGCCGCTTTAGTTTTAACACTAAAGGTGGACGCTGTGAGGCCTGCCAAGGTCACGGACAAATTCGCATGGAAATGCACTTTTTAACGGATGTGTATGTGCCGTGTGACGTCTGCCAAACCAAACGCTATAACCGTGAAACGTTAGTCGTGAAATACAAAGATAAAAATATCTCTGATGTTTTAGATATGTCGGTGGCTGAGGCGCTTGAGTTTTTCAAAAATCATTCGGTCATTCACAAAAAGCTAGAGACATTGAATCAGGTCGGCTTAAGCTACATGACCTTGGGACAAAGCTCGACGACGTTATCGGGCGGTGAAGCACAACGTGTGAAACTATCAAAAGAACTTTCAAAACGTAGCACGGGAAAAACGTTCTATATTCTAGATGAACCGACAACAGGTTTGCATTTTGAAGATATCCGAAAACTTGTGGAGCTATTGCAAGAATTAACAGAGCAAGGAAATACTGTTTTAGTAATCGAGCACAATCTTGAAGTTATTAAAACGGCAGATCATATTATCGATTTAGGACCGGATGGTGGTAATGCCGGCGGTGAAATCGTCGTCACGGGAACTCCCGAGCATGTTGTGAAAAATACCCGCAGTGAAATCGCGAAATTCCTGAAGCCGATTCTAGAAAACGAGTCAGGCAAGAAATCAAAATCGACGGAGCCTGCGTTAAGTAAGTAATTTATTTATGATGACCAGAAATTCTGGTCATCAGTTCTTTGTAAATGACTTCTTTGAGAACGATCGGTTTACGTTCAGGCACAGTTTTTACGTACGGTTCTAATGAAATTTCAAAATCTAATTCTAATGTGTCTGATTTAACCACGATTGCAATGGCATTGCTTGTTTGAGATCGAGTGATCGATATCCACGCCATGTGCGGCGGTAGCGGACCTTTTGGTGTCAGCATAGTTGAAACTGGGTGATTAAAGTAAGCCACCGTTTGTTTGTCCCATTGACCAATCCATTTCTGGAAATCAGTTAATATTCCACCTTGAGAGTATTCATCAATCAAAGTCAGTGCGGGACGCGTTTCAAAAAATGTTTTGAAAAAATCTGGGTAAGGGTATTTGTTTTTATAAACTAGAATCGGAGCCAGCTTATTGCTAATAGCATCGACTAACGGGCGATTTTTTTGAAGCTGTGATTTTAAATACGTGATTTTTACTTCGACGTAGGGAATGTGCACGCGATAACCAACGACGACTTCGTAATCTTTGACTAAAGCTTCGACTTGATATGCGACTTCGCTTTCGCCCACTCCCATGGTATTCCAAATCTCTGTAATCTCGGAATCCGAAGTTTGTGAATGAGTTTGCACCCACGATCGCAGGTAATTTTCAAATACACTTTGTACTTCTTTTGGAGGGCCTGGAAGGACGAAAATTTCTTTTCCACGAGCCGTTAGATGAAAACCGTGTGCTGTGCCCTTAGAATTTTCCATTACGTGCGCCCCTTCTGGAAATAGGGCCTGCTGCCTTTGAAAATCTCGAACAATCACACCTCGCTGGCGAAGCAAATTTTGGACGTGCAACCAAACAGAGTCATTTAAGATTAAATTTTTACCGGACCACTCGCTGACCATGTCCCGAGTGAAATCGTCGGTCGTCGGTCCCAGGCCACCATACACAAAAAACCAATCGGTTTCCGGGTCCGCAAAATCAAAAGATTGCATAATTAACTTGCGATCATCAGGTACCACGATGTGCATTTGGTTCTTGATGCCCATCTCTTGTAAAAATTCCGCAATGGTGCGGGAGTTGGTGTTCTGGGTCTGACCCGAGGTTAATTCTGTTCCAATGACGATATGACTGGCCCTGATCGTTTTCATGCCCTCAAGACTATCCCGATTTTGACCTTTTCCGCAAGGCGTAAAAAATGGCTAGAGTAAGCGATTTACTTTCGCGCTAAGCCTTTGTATAGATGAGCCTTCTCAAAACTAAGGACTGACTATGACTCATTACAAAAGCTATGATTTGTACAACCCAACTGAAGAACACAAGATGCTACGCGAAACGCTGGCTCAATTCACTCAATCGGAAGTCGAACCTCAAGCTCATGAATATGACCGGAAAGAGAACTTCAACTTAGATCTTTTTAAAAAAACAGCGGAGTTAGGTTTAATGGGTATCACAGTCCCTGAAGAATATGGCGGCGCAGGAATGGACGCGACAGCGGCTGTTATTGTACACGAAGAGCTTTCGTCATCAGATCCAGGTTTTGCTTTAGCCTACCTAGCGCATTCAATGTTGTTGGTAAACAATTTGGCACAAAATGGTTCAGAAGAACAAAAAAAGAAATACCTTCCTAAGGTGTGCTCTGGAGAATGGATCGGCGCGATGGGTATGTCGGAACCGCACGTGGGAACAGACGTTCTAGGTATGACATCAACGGCAGAAAAGAAGGGTGATAAGTACATTCTTAACGGCCGAAAAATGTGGATCACAAATGGTACCATCGATGAAAACAAGACTCCATGCGATTTAGTTCTTGTGTACGCTAAGACGGGCGAAAAAAATGGTCGTCCGTTAGTTTCATCATTCCTTGTAGAAAAAGGCATGAAGGGTTTCTACGTCGGTCAAAAAATCAAAGACAAATTGGGTATGCGCGCATCGAACACAGCGGAGCTTGTGTTTGAAAACTGCGAAGTGCCGGTAGCTAACTTAATTGGTCACGAAGGTGATTCGATGATTCACATGATGAAGAACTTAGAGATCGAACGCCTAACACTGGCGGCGATGGCATTAGGTATTGCTCGTCGTAGTATTCAAATCATGAACAAGTACGCGATCGAACGAGAAGCCTTTGGTAAGTCATTAAACTTCTTCGGTCAGATTCAAAAACACATTGGTGATTCGTACGCCGAATACAAAGCGGCTAAAGCGTATGTATACGAAACCGCTCGTAACCTTGATATCAACAAAGAAGGCAATCGTTTAGATAGTGACGGCGTAAAGCTTGTAGCTACGACTATGAGCAAAAACGTAGCTGACCGCGCGATCCAAGTATTGGGTGGCTATGGTTACGTAGGCGAGTATGTTGTTGAGCGTTTATGGCGTGATGCTAAATTACTAGAGATCGGTGGCGGTACATTAGAAGCGCACCAAAAAAATATCACTCGTGATTTAGTTAAAAACCCAAGCGTACTAAACGTATAATGGATTAAAGGGCGAAAGCACATGTTCCCATATTCTGAAGAAATTGAAGTTTCGCCCCATTTGAAAGTTAATTACAAATTAGTTTTAGATTTGTTGTTGCCGCAGATTACTGAAGAGCGCCAACAACGTTTTCAAGATGTCCTTGCTCACCGAACATTTGAAGTCGCTACCGTCTGTGAGAGTCTGTATGATCGCGGCAACGTATCGGCCGTTATCCGCAGTGCTGAAGCGTTTGGATTTGCGCCATTTCACGTGATTGAAACGGGTGAGAAATTTAAAAATTCAGCACGAGTCACTCGTGGTGCGGAAAAATGGGTAGAAGAACGCAAATGGAAGTCAACGACAGCGGCGGTTGATTTTCTAAAATCGGAAAAACGAAAGTTAATCGTAACGTCGCTAGATGCGAATATCGCAATTGATGATATCGATTTTTCAAAACCTGTGGCGTTGGTGATGGGTAACGAAAAAGACGGTGTCTCAGAAGAAATGAAAGCTGCAGCTGATTATCGCATCAAGATTCCTATGTATGGTTTTGTACAAAGTTTTAACATTTCCGTGGCTGCGGCGATTTGTTTGCACCATATTTCACAACGACGAAAGCAGTTGGGGCTAAAATCGGAATTGACCGATCAACAGCGGGATATCATGAAAGCACATTATGTTTTGCGCACTCTAGATTCTGGCGCGGATCAATTACAAGAGTATTTCAATCGTTTAGGTTAAAGTTTAAGAGAGACAAAATCTATGGCAAAGAAAAAAGTATCAAGAACAGAAGAACTTAAGAATTTCAAACTCGGTGAAACACAAACAGATTATAGTTCGGACTATAATCCAAAATTACTAGAGGCATTTCAAAACAAAAACCCTGGTAAAATTGCGTGGACTTCATTTATCTGTACCGAGTTCACTTCACTTTGTCCTAAGACGGGTCAACCCGATTTTGCTAAGATTTTTATCAATTATATTGCGGACAAAGAAATGGTGGAAAGCAAATCACTAAAGCTATATTTATTTAGCTTTCGTAATCATGGTGATTTCCATGAAGACTGTGTACAAACGATCTGTGATGATATTTTTGATTTAATTAAACCACTGTATATTGAAGTCGTAGGGGAGTTCACTCCGCGTGGTGGAATTGCGATTTACCCGTATGCAAGCGCTGCTAACAAAAATACGCGCTTTCAAAAATTGCGTGACGAGCGCCTAATGAATTATGCGCCTGGAAAATATTCGATGGAATTGTCGAAGCTATATTAAGTACGAAATCTGTCATCGTGCGCGGCGAATGCTTCTAATAAAGGACAACGTTAGTTTAAAACAAAATGTTTTTTATTTTGAAGTTTGTGCAGGAGTACTATTAGAAAAAACAGAAGGCGCTTTTGAATTAGTATTGCAAGATACATAGAACAAAAGAGTTGAAGTGATTAACATAGAAATTAACATCGTCTTGCGAAGCATTTATCAAATCCTTTTCTAAATGTCTTATTCTAAAA
>DDTZ01000074.1 GCA_002344565.1 Bdellovibrionaceae bacterium UBA2351
GACGATGGAAAAAGAAGGCATCGGTCGTCCCTCAACATACGCCAGTGTTATTGGTACGATCATTGATCGTGGTTACGTCAAGAAGCAGGCGAACGCTTTGTATCCGACGTTCACTGCGATGGTTGTTTCTAAATTATTGAAAAACTATTTCCCAGAGTACGTAGATCTTGGGTTCACATCGGGAATGGAACAGTCTTTGGACAATATCGCAGAAGGCGATCTGGATTGGGAAAAGTATTTGAAGCAAATCTATTTCGGTAAGACGGGACTGAAAACTCAGGTAGAAGCTCAAGAAGAAAAAATAGATCCAGATGAGGCGCGCACATTAAAGATCATGGGTCTTGATAAATATACGTTTCATGTGGGCCGTTACGGTGCCTACCTGACTGGGCAGCGCGATGGTGAGGAAGTTTCTGCATCGTTACCAGAAAGCGAATCACCAGCCGATATCACAGCCGAGATGGTTGAAAAACTAATCGATCAGAAAATTAACGGTGCGGACAGTTTAGGTAAAGACCCGGCTACCGATAAACCGATTTATGTTTTAAATGGTCGTTATGGTCCGTATGTTCAGTTAGGTGAAATTTCTGATGAAGAAGATAAGCCAAAGCGAGCTTCGTTACCTCCGGGCATATTACCAGAGAATGTCACTTTAGAGTACGCTATTAATTTACTAACGTTACCTAAAGATTTGGGAAATCATCCAGAAACTGGAAAATCGATCAAAGCTGGCTTGGGTCGATTCGGTCCCTACATTGTTCATGAAGGTGATTTTAGATCCATTCCAAAAGGTACGGATTTGTTTTCTGTAGATTTAAAACAAGCCCTGGATATGTTAAGCCAACCGAAAAAAGGTCGTGGGGCGAATCGTACTCCTTTGAAAATTTTAGGTAAGCATCCTGTGACTTCAGAAGATATTCAAATCTTCAACGGTCCTTACGGTCCTTACTTTAAAGTCGGTAAGGTGAACATGTCTCTTCCAGAAGGAAGTACAGTAGATACCGTAACTTTTGATGATGCGGTGAAAGTTCTTTCTGAAAAAATTAAAGAAGGATCTGCAGCTAAAAAAGCAAAGAAAATCACAGCTAAGAAAAAACCAGCCGAGAAAAAAACGAAAGCTACGAAAGAGGCTCCAGAGGCCGAACTCAAAGCTAAATCGGGTGGCGACAAAAAAACCAAAGTAATGTTGAGGAAAAAATAATAAAAAAAAGCGTCTCACGCGACGCTTTTTTTATTCGTTGTCATTAAAGATGAGCGACTAAGAGCCTTGGCACCATGTTTTAGGTACGAAGACTTTTCTTACTTGAACGGGACTCGAGGCAGTTAGAATCGGTTTTCTTTTAACTCTAGAAATCTCTTTGGCTTTCTTTTCATTTACCCAACCAAATTTCTTAGACTTGCGAACGGATTCGTTAAAGAAGCATTGTTTTGTCCTTTTATCGACCATTAAACGTTTTTGATTTGGTTGAAGTGCGAAAGCCGATGATGTTGCCACTAACGTAAAAAATACGAAAAGTAAGATTTTGTTTAAATTCATAAATACCTCACATAGGGAATAGATTTCAATAAAGGGACCAGTTGATTTTAGGTGCGAGGGGCGGGGGGTGCTATTAGATCCAATTAAACCGTCTCATAACGAGAATTGAAAATTTTTCCTGTAAAGAGTTTAGACAGTCACGCAAATAGGGCCGACAGAGTGGCTGACCTATTGTGAGTGGTCCTTAAAAGTGGTAAAACTACGACCTATGAAATCTACCCAGCTTGAATTCTCTATCCAGCGGCCAAAAGAAGAAGACCGCAATTTCCATAAAGGTGGACGTAGTTTTTATTTCTTTGATTTCGATGATAATATTGCTTGCTTAACGACCCCGTTAATCCTTTTTCATAAAGCCAACGGTTCCGAGCTTTCTTTATCTAGCCAAGAATGGGCGTTAGCACATGCTACGATTGGAAAATCGGGCCAGTATGAAGACTATGAAATTCGCTACGATGATAAAGAGGGAACGTTCAAGCATTTCCGTGATCAAGAGATTCATGAATTAGAAAAGTTGGGTAGAAAGAATCAAGTTTTTGAGAGCGATGTCGCCCATATTTTAGGACTTTCAGACCTAGAGTGGAAAGGCCCTTCCTGGGATTGTTTTTATCATTCAGTGTTTAATCAAAGACCTATTTCTATTATTACGGCTCGTGGACATGGCCCTGATACCATCAAAAAAGGTATCGGTCTTTTCGTTGATCATGGATGGTTAAATCAAACTCCGAATTATCTAACTGTGTATCCAGTGTCCAATACCAGTGTTCGTATCGAGTTGGGTGACGTTCATCAAAAATTAGGCGTTGCAGAGCTTAAGCAGCGTGCTATCAGAAATAGTGTCCTAAAAGCGTTTGAGGTTTATGGTTACAGTGATCATCATCGTTTTGGTATGAGTGATGATGACCCTAAAAACTTGCACCTTATTATTGAAGAAATGACGGCGTTGAAGACGCAATTTCCTAAAATTTGTTTCTTTGTGATCGAGACCTTCAACAATCGATTTGTGAAACATGAAATTGTTGAATCCAAGGTTCAATCGGATTATCTAAAGTCCAACTCAGAACAGCTTCCACTGCTGAAGTAACATAATTTTTCTCAGTTTAAATCTAACATCCAGCCTGTGTAATCGCACACTAAAAACCCTTACAAAGGGCTGTAAACTAATTTAGACTTAACTGTGGTAGGTAATAACCGATAACTACTAATAAGTCCTAATATACTAAGGGGAACTCCATGAGATTACTTTTGTCGCTAGTAACAGTTTTGTCGTTTTCAGACGTGTTATGGGCCCAAAAAAAAGCAGACATTGAAGAGATAAAACGTCCGACTGGCGCAATTGCATTCGCCAAAAAAGACAACAGTTTAGAGTGTCGTTACTTGACGATGATCGAAGACGGATTTCTGCGCTACCATGTGAAGTACACTAAGCGTGATAAAGAACTAGAAAATCAGGTTATTGATCAGCACCTAAAAAAGTTAGATCCATCAAAAATTTACTTTACGCAAGAAGATTCAGATAAAGTAAAAGACATGATGAAAGGTCTTTTTGAAAAAACTAAAAAAAATGATTGTGACTTTTTAGTGGAAGCTCAAAATCTTTTGGTAAAACGAATTCAAGAGCGCGCTGAGTTTGCTAAAAAATTCTTAGGCAAAGATTATAAGTTTGATGAGAAAACTGAATTCACTTTTGATCCGGATCAAAAGAAATATCCAAAAAATGCAGATGAGGCGAATGACTTCTTGAAAAAGTATATTCACTTCCAAATTTCAAACTACATGGCGACAGATATGAAGCTTGATGAAGCTAAAGATCGCGTTAAAAAGAATTATGAATTAGCGATCAAGCGATTAAACGAAACCTCAATTGATGATTTATACTCGGGCTATTTAGATAGCTTCGCACGTGCCCTAGATCCACATTCAAGCTTTTTTTCTAAAGATGTATTAAGCGATTTTCAAATCCAAATGAGCTTGTCTTTAGAAGGTATCGGCGCGACATTATCGAGCGAAAATGGTTTCACGGTAGTCGAGCAATTAGTTCCAGGTGGTGCGGCTGCCAAGTCGGGTTTAGTTGAGCCTCAAGATAAAATCATTGCTGTTGGCCAGGAAAAAGGCGAGATGGAAAACGTGATCGATATGGATCTTAAAGACGTTGTTAAAAAGATCCGCGGTCCAAAGAACACGAAAGTCCGTTTAACAGTTTTACGTAAAGCGGGCGATGGTAAATCTAGAAAAGATATCACGTTAACTCGTGATAAAGTTAATTTAGAAGATGAAGCGGCTAATATTCACTTCATCGATAAAGAAGTGGGTGGTCAGAAGAAAAAATTGGGTATCATCAATTTACCTTCGTTCTATGCGGATTCAAAAAGTGGTGGTCGTAGCGCCGCTACAGACTTGAAGAAACTTCTGAAGCAAGCTCGTGAACAAAAAGCAGACGGTATCGTATTGGATTTATCTAATAATGGTGGTGGTAGCCTTGACGACGCTGTCAGAATCGCTGGGTTATTTTTCAAAACTGGTAATGTAGTTAAGCAATCAAGCAAAACAGAAGGCCGTGAACAGATTTTAGAAGACGAAGATGCAATGGTAGATTGGTCGGGCCCACTCGTTGTATTGACATCAAGAATTAGTGCTTCGGCATCTGAAATCGTGTCTGGTACTCTACAAGATTACAAACGCGCGGTTATTGTTGGTGGCGATCATACATTTGGTAAAGGTTCAGTACAAAGCGTATTGCCAATCCCAGGTGATTTAGGTGCGATCAAGGTGACGGTGGGAATGTTCTTTATCCCTGGCGGTAACTCAACTCAACACCGTGGCGTTGATGCTGACGTAGTATTGCCTGGCCCCTATTCGACAGATGATATCGGGGAGAAGTCATTAGATTACTCATTGCCTCCTAAAAAGATCGAAGCATTTGTTTCGAAGGAAGCCTATGTCGCTGAGGGTGCTGAGTCGTGGAAAGAAGTAAAAACGGACTGGATTAAAAATTTAAAAGAAAAGTCTTCGGCTCGTATTGAAAAAAATACTGAGTTTAAGAAAATTATCGAAGATCTAAAGAAGTCTAAAGATAAAGGCAAAGTGATCAAAGTAGCCGATATTTTAAAAGAGAAAGACAAAAACGAAAAAGAGAAAAAGAAGAAAAAGTTCTCTAAAGATGAAAAAACTAAGGAGTACTTAAAGCGCCAGGATATCCAAGAGGCGTCTCAGGTATTGTTAGATCTAATTCAGCTACAAACTGATAAATTATTATCTCAAAAGTAAAATAAAGCCAATTGGGAGCAACCTTCAACGGTAGCTCCCAATCATCCTTTCCTTGCGAATCTAAACTCAACCCTAACAGAGCAAAATAGCGTTTTTTTGTGCATTTCCTAGATCTCTAGAGTGTGTTTTCTAGTCGACTTCTTTTGGGTTTTAGATTAAAAAATGGGGCATGGGGGGCCTTCTTGAGTTATTCAAAAACGACATCGTCAAAGTCTAATTCTGCTAAAGCAAACTTTGCTAAAGTGGTATCTAAGAAAAAAAGCCTTGTTAAAATGAGCAGTAAATCGGTGAAATCTAGTAAGTCCGCGAAATCAAACACAAGCACTCAGTCTTTAGGACAATTGCCAGATAAAACTCTGATTCAGATGTTAGATTTGATGATCAAGTCTCGCGTCCTTGAAGAACGTTTAATTAAAATCTACCGTGCCGGCGAATCTTATTTCTGGATTGGCGGACCCGGTGAAGAAGCTTGGGGCGTTCCGATTGGTTTGCTCGCAAATAAAGGCCAAGGCGTAAAGCACGATTTCTTACACCTACATTATCGTTGTACTCCCACTTTGATTGCTATGGGCATGCCGATGAAAGATTCTATTCGTTTGATGATGAATCGCGTGACTGACCCATCTACTGGCGGCAGAAATTTTTCTAATCACTATTGTATCCCTGAAATGAACATTGCTCCTGTAACGTCACCTATCGGTGTTCAGTATGGTATTGCGTTGGGTACAGCCCATGCACAGAAGCGAGCGGGCGCTAAAGCGATTAGTATCGTTACTGGTGGTGATGCGGGAACGGCTGAGGGTGATTTTGCGAGTTGCTTAATCTGGGCATCTCGGAAAGACAATGAACTTCCGATGTTGATCACAGTACAGAATAACTATTGGGGTATTTCGACTTCGTATGAAGGGCAGCATGGCGAAACAAATATTGCTGACCGTGCGCGGGGATTTAACATCCGCTCACGGGTAGTGAATGGAAATGATCCTGTTGAGTCGTATCTTGCGTTGAAAGAGGAGATGGACTATATCCGCAAGACGGGCAAACCAAGCTTCATCGAAGCTAAGGTGTCTCGTTTGTATGGTCACTCGTCGGCGAGTGGCGCAAATCTAGTAACTAGCGAAGAAGATTGCATTAAGAGCTTTTCGGATAAACTAGTATCTAAAAAAATCATAACTGAAAAAGAAGTGAAAGCGATCTGGTCTGCCTATGAAGAAGAAGCTCTGCGTGCGACAGAAGAAGCACGTGGGGAAGGTGCTCCAACTTCAGATTCAATTTGGGATCATGTATTTGCGGACAACGAAAATAGCGACTGGAGAAAATTCTAATGGCTAATATGGCTCAAGCGATTCGCCTCGCGCTTAATTACAGTGAAAAGAATTTACAACTTAGAGATGTTTTCGGTCAGGACGTAGGCGCTCCACTTGGCGGCGTATTCACGGCGACTCAAGGTTTGAAAACATCGTGGAACACTCCGCTTGATGAGCGTGGTATTATCAGCATGGCGATGGGTATCGCAATGGCTGGTGACCGTTGCGTAGCAGAGATCCAGTTCTGTGATTATATTTTCAATACTATCGATTTACTAAAAATTGCTGGAAATACACTTTGGTGTACGAATGGCCAATACAAATTACCAATGACAGTGATGACTCCGGTAGGTGCTGGTATTCGTGGAAGCGTGTACCATTCGCACTCGTTTGATTCATGGGCATCACGTATCCAAGGTTGGAAGGTTGTAATGCCTTCAACGCCTTTAGATGCGTACGGTTTATTATTATCAGCGATCAAAGATCCTAACCCGGTGCTATTCTTGAAACCAAAAGCACTTATGCGTGTTCGTGGTGACGAATTGATTCCTGGTGAGCCCGCAGATGAAAAGGAATTAAAAATGCGTATCGACGCACCGATTGGCGATCGTTCAAAGTGGAAAGCAGACTGGCCACAAACTGAGGAATACCGTGTTGAAATCGGTAAGGGTAAAATCACTCGTCAGGGTGAACAGATCACCGTGGTGAGCTGGGGACGTCATTTGCTATTAGCAAATGAAATTGCGGATGAGTTAAAAGCAGATGGTGTTTCAGTGGAAGTGATCGATTTAAGATCTATCTACCCATACGATTGGGGTATGATTAAAAAATCAGTAGAAAAAACGGGTCGCGTGTTAATCGTAAATGAAGATACAGAAGTGACTAATTTTGGAGAGCATTTGATTTACAGAGTAGTACAAGAACTATTCTACCAATTGCTAGCGCGTCCGCGACTGATTGCTGGTAAAAATGTCCCAGGTATTGGGTTACATCCAAACCTAGAAGATGCAACTGTTCCACAAAAAGCTGAAATCAAGTCGGCGATTTTGGAAATTATTGAGGAAGTCCCTTAATGAAGGGACTTAATAAACAGCACAGAAAGACAGATCATCAAGTATTTGATAAGTACGACTTATACACAAAGGCCGTACAAAGTACTGAAGCCGATGTCGATTTTATTCATGATACGTACAAAGAATTAAAAGGTCGTGAGGCGCAGGTCTTGCGGGAAGATTTTTGCGGAACATTTGCTTTATCCACTGAGTGGGTAAAGGCCGCGAAAACTCACAAAGCCTTTGGGGTGGATTTAGATCCAGAGCCAATGGAGTATGGCCGTTCTCATTATTTTGATAAGCTTACACCTGATCAACAAAAGCGTTTGATCCTAACTGAAGGTGACGTTCTTAAGGTAAGCTTACCAAAAGCGGATGTTACGGTGGCCGTGAATTTTTCTTACTTCTTGTTTAAGAAGCGCGAGCAATTAAAAGCTTACTTCAAAAAAGTGTTAGCCTCTCTCAATGACAAAGGCATTTTTATCGTCGATTGTTTTGGCGGCGGTCAATGTCAGGACGCGATTGAGGATCGTATCAAGCACAAAGGCTTTACCTATTACTGGGATCAAACAGGTTTTGATCCCGTATCTAACGAAGCTGTTTTTCATATTCATTTCAAAATTGGAAATGGAGAAAAAATTGAGCGTGTATTTACGTATGACTGGCGTATGTGGAGTATTCCTGAACTTCGCGAAATCTTAGACGAAGTCGGATTCAAAAAAACTCACGTCTATTGGGAAGGCACAAATAAAGACGGCGGTGGTAACGGGGTATTCACTCGTACCGAAAAAGGCGAATCCTGCTTGTCTTGGATCGCCTATATCGTGAGTGAAAAATAGTTATTTAGTAGCGCCTGCTTTTTGCTGACCTTCAACTTTAACCGCAGGTGCTGCCTGGGGTGATGGCTGAGGGGCTGATGTAGGTTGGCCAGCTGTGTTCGATGACGCGGGCGATTTGATCGCTTCATTGGGAATAAAGATTCCATCCTTAGTGTATTTCACTTTTGTTAAATCCACTTCTGGTCCGTTAGGGCCTACAACTACCTTGTTTTGTTGCTGAAAAACGGTTCCCAGGGTTCTGGACGATCTATCGACAATTGGTGCAGGGGGAGTTCCGTCGTCACGTAATTTTGTTTCGGGTTTGCCTGGAATCTGTTTTTCATCTTTGGCAATGGATGCTGCTGGAGTTCTGTAACGACTTGCACACCAATCACCGCCAACGCGTTGTATTTTTCCTGCTGCATTTTTTCTTTTTGTGCTTCCATTGTAAGTTGCTATTTCGCACTCTTCGTAAATGGCTGTACATGCCGCGTAGGCGTCGGCAGCCGATGAGTACTTGGGCGCATAGTTTTGTTCGATGTCATTTAGGCAGTCTGGTATTTCGCTATTTGGTCTATAGCCCAAGTCATCGCTACCTCGATTGAGGGCAGATGCGCGACGTTTTTTATAGAATTCTTGCTGTTGTTCGTAAGGCATTTGGAAATAGGAAGGATTGTCTGTACTTAAAAAGAACTCTTCTTTGGCGTTGTCAAAACTGTATTGGCCAACTTCTTTTGCAGCTTTATCGCGTATTTTTTCATCTTCGCTTCCAGATAAAACGTATTTATCTGAATTCATGCGATCAATAAAATTTTTATAATCTACATTTTTAGTTTTTGATTTTACTTTGCCTTGAGTGCAGTAGCCGGAACCTAACAGCATCTGAATCACATTTTTTTGCATTCTAGCCCGTGCTGTTAAATCGACGGGGCCAGCCGATGTGTGGACTGACTCTGATGCTAGTCCGCTGATGCTTCTGCGGTAGAGGCTTTTTTTTCCGGTTTTGTTAGAGAGTGCATGTTGAGGGTCTTTTTCGTCGTCGAATAAAGAAGTGGCCTCACGTGATATGAGCCCCAGCATACCAAGAAAATTTTCATCTGGAGCGGGTCTCCCTGCTTTTTTTAATCCACACACTATGCATGATAGCTGAGTTTTATTTATAAAGTCGGATGCTGTGCAAACATCCTTGTCGCCTTCGTATTCTGATTGGTTGGCTTGCGCGCCAGCAACAAAAAGGGATATTAAAATGATTTTATAAAATAGTTTCATCAGACACCTCACTTAATTGTGTCGGTGTCTGATTTTGAAACTTTATAGGTCCAGGCTTAAGACAATGGTCTAATTTGTTTCTAGCGAGTTGAGTTCTTTAGTTCTTCGCCGGTAAACAAGTACTTCAGATTCAAATTCGCTTTTTTGAATTCGGGGCTGTCCGCATTGCCTCTTAAAATAGTGCACAGAACAGTGTCGATTATAGCATTTGAATTTCGCAGGTCCTGTACCGATGTTAGAACCTGTCCTCCTGTTGTAATTACATCTTCAATCACGCACAGTTTTTTTCCCACTATGTCGATGCCCTCTGCGAATAAGCATGTCCCATAATCTTTTGCTTTTTTACGGACAAAGACAACGGGGATACCTGTTTCTAAACTAAGTGCCGTAGCTATTGGAATGCCACCCATTTCGAGGCCAGCAAGAGCTTCTGTACCGGCAGGAACCATTGGCTTTAATAACTCGGCTACTGGTTTTAAAAGGTGAGGCATAGATTCGAAACGGTATTTATCAAAATACTCGTTTGAAGTCTGCCCAGAGCGCAATTTGAACGTACCCGTTAAGTAGCAAATATCGTAGATTTTTTTAGCGAGTTCTTGTTTGGTCATGGTTAACTAGATACCAAGCAGCCGGGGAACTGTCCATCAGCGGAAATGGCACACCATTGCTAGAGCTTTTTCCTAAGTTTTGACTTACGGCTCTTGACCACCTTATGATCGAGACTGGACCTAACTTTCCGTGAGGGTTTATATGTTTTGGGACTACTACTATCCGTTGTTGTTTTTGGTGTTAAGTGCGTGCATTTTGTTTTTTGGGCTACGAAAAGAGGTTCGAAAGTTCAATAGTCATGAAGCCCCGGCATTAATGGATCGAGTTTATTTTGGCTTTAACTTTTTATTAGTCCTTGTTTTTGGCGGTACGTTCTTCGCCGGCAGTATCATTCGTTTGGTTTATTTGATGACTAAAAGCGCATAAGGCGCTGAAAAATTTAAAATAAACAATTCATGAAAAATGACTATTTAAGCATACTAAGGCCAACAGTTTCTATAGTTAATGAAGCCTCCTTCGAGGCAAACAGCAAATCAAAGCTGAACACGGTAAAGTGTTTAAGTGAAGAAGAAAAAAGATCTAAAATTGTTAATACAACCTATAATAAAAAGTGGCCAGATGGCCGTATTTATGGGGTATCTAAAGATGGTACGTACACCTCCCACTCTGTATCTCCCTATTCAAAAGTTTTTTTAGATAACTTAGAGGAGAAAATTAAACCTTTGGTTCTTGCATTAAAAGAAAAAGGTTATCTATCTCTAAGCAGCTGTGAAGGTCATTCAATCTATTTTAGGCGTTACGTGACTTTGATTTTTCCTAGTCAGGAGACGGCGTTGGAGTTTCAATCCAGTTTGCCATTCAATCATCTTAAGTTCGATATTAAACACTGTACTGAGTTCCTTAACAATAGAGTAGAAGCAGATCGGTATGGTCGAATCGTTGATAGCAAAAAAGAAGTGTCACTCAACGGAGAGCGAGACGGAGCTGTTAAATATATAAATGCGATTGCCAATCGAAGCTATCGCGATGCTTGGTTGTTAGATTTGGTAATATCTGATCAGGTTCAGTATACCAAAGGATTGGGCAAGTATTTTAGAAATTGGAAAGAAATTATTTTTAAGACTTTTTTTATCGACCTATATACCAAAAACTTAACTCGATTTATCAAAGAAAAACTAAAAGCCAATATTTATTAGGTGAAATAAAAAACCCACAATTCTTTCGAATTGTGGGTTTTATTGATCTGATTTAAAGAGCTAAGAATTACTTCTTTTGCTCAGCTTCACGCTTAGCTTGATACTTCTTAACTAGTTCCTCTTGGATATTACGAGGAGCCGGTGAGTACTTAGCAAATTCCATAGAGAATTCACCCTTACCTTTAGTAGCAGAACGTAAATCAGTAGAGTAGCCGAACATTTCTGTTAACGGAACTTCCGCTTCAATTACGCAGCTTCCTTCGAAGCTAGTAGTACCAACGATAACACCACGACGTTGGTTGATTTGACCAACAGCTGCACCTTGATATTCATCAGGGACAGTCGTTTCAAGTTTCATGATTGGCTCAAGAACTGTCGGTTTAGCTTTCAGATAGGCTTCACGCATAGCAGCCATCGCACAGATTTTGAACGCCATATAGCTAGAATCGACATCATGGTAAGAACCGTCTTCAAGGCTAACGTTAACACCAACGATAGGGAAGCCTATCAAAGGACCTTTAGCGCACTGTTCTTGGAAACCTTCTTCAACCGCAGGGATGAATTCTTTAGGAATACGTCCGCCGACAACGTCGTTAGAGAACGCAAACGTTGCTTTAGGGTTTTCTGGATCAGGAACAAGAGGAGAGATCTTGCCAACCACTTTCGCGAATTGACCCGAACCACCCGTTTGTTTTTTATGTGTGTAATCGTATGGACCGTCTTGCATGATTGTTTCACGGTAAGCAACCTGAGGTTGACCTACAACAACTTCACAATTGAATTCACGTTTCATACGCTCGACGTAGATTTCTAAGTGTAACTCGCCCATACCAGAAATGATTGTCTCTGCAGACTCTTCATCACGGTGTACGCGGAACGTAGGGTCTTCTTTTCTGAACTTTTGTAACGCTTTAGAAAAGTTGTTTGAGCTTTGTTTATCTTTAGGTGCAACCGCCAAAGAGATAACCGCATCTGGAACGTGCATAGATTGCATAGAAACGTTGATTGTTCCATCAGTGAACGTATCACCAGACGCACAGTCAACGCCGAAGAACGCTACGATGTCGCCAGAGTAGGCTGTTTGGATCTCATCCATTTTATCAGAGTTCATACGAACTAAGCGAGGAACTTTGACTTTCTTTTTATCAGTCGTGTTTGTGATGAAGTCACCAACTGAAACTTTACCTTGGTAAATACGCATGTACGTCAACTGACCAAACTGAGTCTGTTGAAGTTTGAATGCAAGTGCCACAAGAGGTTTTTCTGAATCTGGGAATAAAGGAATTTTTTCCTCGTTTTTATCCAAATCAAGAGCGTGTTCACGTTTTTCTTCAGGGGTTGGTAGGTACATGTTAACGCCATCAAGAAGTAACTGAACGCCTTTGTTTTTAAATGCAGATCCACAGAACACGGGAACTAATTTCAAGCTGATAACACCGTTACGGATAGCTTTACGGATTTCTTCAACAGTTGGTTCTTCTTCCATAAGGAATTTTTCACCGATGCTATCGTCGATGTCCGCAAGTTTACCGATCATTTGTTGGCGGTAATCTTTGGCTTGTTCAACCAATTCGGCAGGGATAGGGATTTCAGTTACTTTTTCGCCAGATGAACCTTCGTTCACGTACGCTTTCATAGTTACTAAATCAACCGCACCTTTGTGGTTTTCTTCTAAGCCGATTGGGATTTGCACCATAACTGCGTTCAAACGTAGTTTTTCAACTAGTGCATCTTTAACGCGGAATGGGTTAGCACCTTGACGGTCTAATTTGTTTACGAATGCTAAACGAGGAACGCCGTAACGTTTCATCTGTCTGTCAACCGTAATTGACTGAGACTGAACGCCGGCAACGCCGCAAAGGACTAGGATTGCGCCGTCAAGTACGCGTAGAGAGCGTTCAACTTCGATTGTGAAATCCACGTGCCCCGGAGTATCGATTAAGTTTACAGTGTGGTCTTTCCAGTACACCTGAGTCGCTGCCGACTGGATAGTGATACCTTTTTCACGCTCTAGATCCATCGAATCCATTGTAGCGCCAACGCCATCTTTACCTTTTACTTCGTGGATCGCATGGATCTTACCGCCGTAGAAAAGGATACGCTCAGAAAGAGTCGTCTTTCCCGAGTCGATGTGGGCTGAAATACCAATGTTTCTGACAGTGTTTATGTCCCATTTTTTTGACATTTTTAGTCCTCTTTCTTATTCCTTAATTGGTTTTTAACTTTGATTGTTTTTAAAGGATAACGGGTATCATTTTTTTTTATAGAGAGCAAAAGGAGAATTGGAGGCGTTCTTCTGCGCCGCGAAATTGCGGCCCGCCTAAGGTAATAGGGTAAAAATTTTAACATCCCCACTGGTCGCTTTTATGCAAGAATCGTTGATATAGGAAGTTATTGCATGACGGGAACACGAGTACTCTTAGTAGATGATGAAGTGGATTTGTTAGATATTTTGAAAATGGACATGGAAGCACTTGGATATGAAGCTATGACTGCCAATAACGGGCAAGAGGCTTTAAATATCATGAAAAAAGTGAAAGATGGTAGCTTGTGGATCAATGCCGTTTTGTCGGACATCAATATGCCGATAATGAACGGTTTGATTTTTTTGAAAGAATTGCGTGCGATGGGCCTGGAAACTCCATTTGTATTTTTTTCTGGTTATGGCGATAAAGAGAAAACCATTGAGGCGCTTCGTTTGGGCGCATTGGACTTTCTGGAAAAGCCATATGACCCCGACATGTTGATGGCAACCATGAAAAAAGCCTGCGATTTAGGCATTAAAATGAAAAAAATTGAAGATGAGTTGGATGCTTTGGTAAAAGATCGTAATATTCCGGCGGCCGAGGTCGAAAAATTTAAGCGCGTTCAACGTGAAATGTTGAAAGTCAAAATGATGAGTGAAGGCACTCCGAAAAAGTAATCGGCTAAAACAATCTGCACCCGGGCCTAAAATGAACCTTCTTGCTGAGCTTAAAAAATATTTTCCGTATTCCCAATTTGTACACTCTCAAGAAAAAATTCTACAGACAGTATTTTCTAAAAAATCGGCTCTTGCGATTATGCCGACGGGCTCAGGTAAGAGTTTGTGTTATCAGTTTCCCGCTAAAGTGGGGCATAATTTAGTATTAGTTATTTCTCCCTTGATTGCACTTATGCAGGATCAAGAAAAAAAGGCGCTAGATCTTGGAATTCGCGCGGCGGCGATTCATTCTGGTATCAGTGGCTCAGAACGAGCACGGAAATATCAGAACTTAAAAGACAAACAGTATCAGTTATTATTTGTGACTCCTGAACGTTTTAGAAAAAAAGAATTTCGAGACAGTTTAAGCCTAAATACAGTGGATCTTTTAGTTATCGACGAAGCCCACTGTATTTCTTTGTGGGGGCATGATTTCCGTCCTGATTACTCGAAAATTAGTGAGTTTAGAAAAGAGATCGGTAGTCCAGTAGTCCTGGCATTGACGGCAACGGCCACTCCGTCGACCCAAGACGATATTATTAAGCAGCTTGGGCTGATCGGGCAGTGTGAAACTATCTACGGAGGTATGGAACGCACCGAACTTGCTATTTCTGTAGAGGATGTGTTTAGCAATGAAGATAAGAATGATAAGATTGTTCAGCTACTAGATACTAAAAACGGTTCGCAGATCGTTTATTTTTTGTTGATTGAATCTCTTGCCAAATTTTCAAATTTTTTACGTAGTAAAAAAATAGATCATTTGGTTTATCACGGTGATCTTGGCAAGGACCAAAGGGCGTCGTCGTTGAATCGGTTTATCAAAAATGAAAATGTTTTGATGTTAGCTACACCGGCGTTTGGTTTGGGAATTGATAAACCGAATATTAGGCAAATTTTTAACTATGAAATCCCTGGCTCTATAGAGTCCTATTTCCAAGAGATTGGTCGAGCAGGACGCGATGGACATCACGCAGAAGCTCATCTGTTTTTGAGCGACGATGACTTAAGTATTTCCATGGAATTTATTAAATGGGCGTATCCAGAAAAGGAATTCATTCAGAAATTTTACTATATGCTGGAAGAAAATTCGATTTCCCTGCTTCAAGAGGGATTTAGTTTTTATCGCGAAAAGCTGAGTTTTAAAAACAAACGCGATTATCGAGTAGAGTCAGCTTATAATATTTTAGAGCGCTGGGGATGCGTGCTTCCATTGAGCGAAGTTTTGTCTGATGAGAATAATTATGCAGCTCAAAAAGGATTCAAAGTTACGCTTCGCGAGCCGACCGAGACGGACTTCACAAATGAAAACCAAAAAGTCTTGTTTCAGCATCAGAATAAAAAGTTGCTCGATATTTATAGCTGGGCAAAGAATGAAACAAAGTGTCGCTTAGGTGCGATTTATGAATACTTTGGAGCCGATTACTTAGAGTGTGGAAAGTGTGATTGGTGCCATGAAAACCAGTAGTGGCAATATTTTTCCAGATCACCCGTATGAAGAAACAATTGACGATATCGTTGGGGTTGGTGGTGTTCTTGAAACTGAAATGTTGGTTCAAGCTTACTCGCGTGGAATTTTTCCCTGGCCACAGGTGGGGTATCCAATGCTTTGGTTTTTCCCAGCGCAACGAGGGGTTTTGGATTTTTCAGAACTTCATATCCCAAGAAGTTTAGAGAAATTTATTCGGCATCATGGTCAAGAGTTCGAGTTTACAGTAAATAAAAACTTTGTTCAGGTGATTGAAAATTGTCGAATTCAGAAACGTCCGAATCAAGATGGTACTTGGATTTTGCCTGAAATTAAGCGAGCGTACATTCAGTTTCATTTAGATGGCTATGCCCACTCTATTGAATGCTGGCGGGGCAATACGCTCGTGGGTGGTATTTACGGAGTTTTGATGAATGGAGTGTTTAGTGGCGAAAGTATGTTTCACCTTGAGGAAAACACCAGTAAGTTGAGCTTGTTGCATCTGATTCACTGGCTGAAAAACAAAGGATTAACATGGATGGATATCCAAATGCTGACGCCAGTGACGGAATCTTTGGGCGGTAAGTATATCTCGGGTAAAGAGTTTTTCTACCGTCTGCCTTTTTCTAAAACTATTTAGTAATATACAAAGTTTATCTGCGGAAGGAACGTTCGCCGGCTACGATTACGAAGCTTGGGTTAAAGCATGTGTTTTCGGCTACCGGATAATTGATATAGAACCAATTCGCAGTTTTGAATTCGTATTTAATAATTCCGCCCATTTCATTTAAACTAAACAAAATTTCGTTTTGATTAAACATGGGTGAATGTAACAAACGAATCGTTTGCGGGTTTTGTTTTTTCATTAAATCAACTAAAAAAGGTGGGTACTTAATTCGTTGCACGATAGCTTTTTTAGCTGTGTCGTATACGTTCAAAAAGGCTTCGGTAACCTGAATTTGATTGTTGCTAACGAATGTCTTTTCAGAGGTAAAGATTAAGTTTGTGCCAACTGATGTGAAGTTGCTGTAAAGAGCTTGCGAGCCATCAAGCTCATAAATGATGCGTGTTGTGCCATTTGTATATGTGTGAACGCGAAGAGCACGTTTGGCTGCGTCTAAATTGAAGTAGTTAACAAGAGTAATTTCTTCTTTGTTAGATCCTAAAACGTGTACCGTGTCTTTGAAAACAATTACGTCTTTAGTTTCTTTGCGTAAGTTGTAAGTGTAAAGGTGTGAACCGTCGGCAACGGCCGCCGTCCATGTAATCATTTGGTCGCCTAGCATGGGATTGAATAGCATTACTGGATGAGTCCATTCTCGAACAACGGTGCCTGTGCTTAGCGAGATCAAGCGCCATTTTCCCATTTCATTAGAAGGGTAAAGTAGATTGCCTTTGTAGAACGAGAATAAGCTGAAATTAAAATCACCACGTGAATAGTTTACGAAGTTGCGCAGTTTTGGAGAAAGAAGATTGATGAACTGTGAAGAGCTGATCTTTGCTGCATTTTTGATTTCAAGTTTAAACACACCGAATCGATTTAAAGAATCTACAGCCGCAACAAAAGCGATTGTTAAGTTGTCATCGCTGTACACGATTTGATGAGAGATAATTTCTTTGTACGGTTTATTTTGAGGATCCATCGCCAAAAGCAGAGTCGGGCGGAAGGTGTCGCCGGCATCCGAGCGTAGTTGGATCAACTTAGTATTTACATTCGAAGCGGTTTGGCAAACGATGCGAGTGGGTTTTGCTAGAGTTTGGGCCCAGTTTGGTGACGACACGAAAAGGGTAAGAATAATAAATAGTTGTATCATAATAGTTGTTAACTACCATGGGCTGTCCCGATGTCAATAGTAGCGAAATTTTTACTGATAATGGGGCGTCTAGCCCCGATTAATGCGCCTATTTGACAAGAAGCGCGTGGATGGAATCGAAAATAGTTAGAATTTGGCCATCCATAAGAAGGTTCATTACAACGACCCAGAATGTGGCCAGGAACCCCATTATGAATACTTTTTTAAAAAAATTCCAAGTTTTGATCTCTTCGCTAGTTAAAGAGCCAAAATCACTGTCTTCGTTTTTGATCTTTCGAGATAAGCCTTGCGCTAAAACTATTCGGTGAGCCATTTCAAGTTTGTAGAAATGAACCGCCACAAGAATCGAGTGCTGGCGGTCAGGTTCCAGGCGAGTAACAATCGCGTGACAGGCCATTTGTTGAGCTCCCGGTACCACAAACTGAACCTTGATGACTTCGCCGAGAACTGGGCACAAATCTTCGGGTGCTGTGAATGCCAAGCCAGTCAAGGAAACGTTTTTGATTTCTGTGTCTTCTTCCCAAGGAATTTGCTGGGGACCGGCGACTCGAACCAAACTGTCGTCGTGGGTGTTGAGTATGTAGCGCGGAGAACGAGCATGATATTTGGCTAGGCTATGAGTCATACTAGACGTCTCGGTCATTCTAACCAAATACTGTAAGTATATTTGTAAAAAGAGGAAGCTATCGTTGTTTCAGTATGATACACTTTTCTGGATTGGCTTATCTAAGTGGATTAAGTGGTACCTAAATGGTTTTGAAGAGAAAAATAAAGAAAAAATCACGAAAAAAAATTACGCGTAAAACGAAGACAATTACGTCAGGCACACCTATTGTTCCTAGTAAGGAATTTATCAACCGTGAGGTTGGATGGTTAAACTTCAATTTCCGCGTTTTAAATGAAGCCGCGGATGCTCGTAACCCTCTGCTAGAGCGCCTAAGATTCTTATCAATTGCAAGTTCGAACTTGGATGAGTTTGTGATGAAGCGAATTGGGCGTTTAAAAAAGCAGGAGGCCTTCAATTTAAGTATTCGCTCTAAAGATGGCTTAAGTGCGGCTCAACAGCTCAGTGAAATACGAAGTCATTTAATTTTGATGATCAAGCAATTAGCCGATACATTTATCGGACTAAGTTCAGAGTTAGCAAAAGAGAAAATTGCCTTAGTAAAATGGAAAGACTTGAGCGAAGGCGAAAAGAGTTTAGTACGTGCATTCTATTTAAAAAATGTATTTCCTGTGCTGACGCCATTATCGGTTGATTTAGGTCATCCATTTCCGTTCATTTCTAATTTATCAACTTCACTCGGGGTGACATTAAAACACCCAGAGCATGAAGAACGTCTTTTTGCGCGTGTTAAAATTCCAAAAGTATTGCCTCAGTGGATCCGTGTTGATCCGGTGGAAAATAAATTCATCAGTTTGATCGACGTGATTGTCGCCAATATAAAAGATTTGTTTCCGTTAATGGAAGTATTAAATGCGATGCCATTTCGTTTAACTCGTAATGCGGAGTTGGAGAAAAACGAAGATGAAGCGGAAGACTTGCTTGAGCATATCGAGGAAGAACTTCGCCAGCGCCGATTTGCAGAAGTTGTTCGCTTAGAACATGGGCCTAAACCGGATCAATGGATGCTGCAATTTTTAATGGATGAGCTGGAGCTTTCTCAAGACGATGTCTATGAACACCCTGGCTTGTTGGATTATACGGATTTAAATATTATCACGGATATTCCGCGACCAGATTTGAAGTATCGTTCGTATGTGCCGATTGTTCCTGCTCAGTTTTTGGATGACTCGCAAAGTTTGTTCATGACAATTCGTCAGCAAGATTTATTACTTCATCATCCTTATGAAAGCTTTCGTCATACGGTAGAACGCTTTGTCAAAGAGGCTGTGCTGGATCCTAAAGTTCTGGCCATTAAAATGACCTTGTACCGAACAGGGGACAATTCACCATTTGTGAAAGCTCTGATCCGCGCGGCTGAGGAAGGTAAGCAGGTAGTGTGTTTGGTAGAGCTTAAAGCGCGGTTTGATGAAGAACGAAATATCTATTGGGCACAGGCTTTAGAAAATGCGGGTGTGCATGTGGTGTACGGAGTTGTTGGTTTGAAAACACACGCGAAAACTATTTTAGTTGTTCGTCAAGAAGTTGAAGGTTTGAAATGTTATGCGCATATTGGAACTGGTAACTATAACTCTGTCACTTCAAGACTGTATTCAGATTTTGGCCTGTTGACATCTAGAGATGAGGTAACAGGGGAGCTCGTGGAGTTCTTCCACTATTTAACTGGGCGGTCTTTGAAAAATTCATATCAGCATTTGTTGATTGCACCGATTAATATGGCTTCTAAGTTTCATCAGTTAATTGAGCGTGAAGGGGAAATGGCTAAACAAGGTAAGCCTTCGGAAATCATCGCTAAGTTTAATAATATGGATGATGCTGAGATTACACGTGCATTGTACAAAGCATCCCAGAATGGAACGCAGGTTTCATTAATCGTTCGAGGATTTTGTTGTTTAAAGCCCGGCGTTCCCGGTATGAGTGATAATATTAAAGTTATCTCGATCATCGGACGTTTCCTTGAACATTCCCGCGTATTTTATTTTAGAAATGGCGCTGCTGACCCGTTGGACGGAGACTTTTTTATTGGGTCGGCTGATTGGATGTATCGTAATTTACAAACCCGTGTGGAAGCGATTGTTCCCATTGTGGACCGTGCATCTAAAGAAAAGCTTTGGGAAGTTTTGCAGATGAGTTTAAACGATGGTCGCCAGGCATGGGAAATGAGTGGGGACGGTAAGTACATTCAACGAAAAACGAGCGAGGTTGGTATTCATACGCAGTTAATGAACTTAACTAAGCAAAGACAGACACCACCCGCTGAAGAACCTCCTAAGCAAGAAAGCTAACCTATGTACCTATTTATTATTCGCCATGCGATCGCAGAAGAACGCGAAGAGTTTGCAAGGAAAAACACAGATGATAGTTTACGTCCGCTAACTAGCAAAGGACGTAAAAAACATCAGAAAATGATCCTTAGTTTAGAAAAGGAATTTGAAAAACTAGATCTAATTGTAACTAGCCCGTATTTGCGCGCAAAGCAAAGTGCTCAAATTGTATCGGAATTAACAGATAGTACCAAGATTGTGGAGTCGGCAGAGCTTGTCCCGCATGCTCCACCACAGTCGCTAGTGAAATGGTTAAAGACTCATTGTGGTGGCCATAAGAAGGTCGCTGTAATCGGTCATGAACCTCATATAACTTCGTTTGCGAGCTACTTACTATCAGGAAGTGACAAGGAAAGTTTTATCGAGATGAAAAAGTCTGCGGTAGCATTAGTTGAGATTGGAAGTTTCGAAGATCTAACGCCGTCTAAGGCAAAGCTACAGTGGCTAGCTTCGCCCAGAATCACGATTGATTAATTAAAATCCTAATTGTTTTTTAAGTTTCTCAGCTTGTTTTTTGGCTTCATCCTCAGCCGCTTTTTTAGCTTTGTTTTCTTCTTCTTTTAGTCGGCGATTGGCTTCGGCCTGAGCTTTCGCTTTTTCGGCATTCATGCGATTTTCAATGTCGCTTTTTGCTTCATTGATTTTATTTTCAGCTAATTTCTTTTGAGCTTCAGCTTGCTCTTGAACCTTTTTAAGTTCGCCTTCTGCTTTAGATCGTAATTCGTTTACTTGTTTTTCGATTTGCTCTTTCTGTTTGTTGATTTCTGCATCTACGTAGTCTTTGATTTTCTTTTTAAGCTCTTCGATCTTCGCGTTGATTTCCTTTTCAAAACCACGTTGGATGCGTTCACCTAAGTCGGAAGTAATATCTAAATCAAACTGTGGAAGTGTTCCTTTGCCTTCAGCAACCATATTAGTTGTGCGAGCCTCTTTGAATACATTTACTAAGATGCCTTCAACGTCTTTGTTTTTGGCGGTTACTTGGTAATCGACATCTCTGAATTCGTTATTTATTTTTAAAGATAATTCTTTGTAGTTTTTTAATTCTAAGTCCGAACGCAATCCGCCGATAGCCGAAGCAAAGCTCATGGCGATATCTGGAGTATTCATAATTTCTTTTGCTGAAATGCCGAATGATTTAACGCCAAATGTAGTGTTGATAATGGCGTCTTTGGTGCGGTTGTCAAATTTTAGTTTGAAATCAATGCCTTCGATTTTTTCTGAAGGAAAGTCTCCTGAGATCGACGCCAAAGTTGGTTTTCCAGTTACCAGCTGATTCGTTGTGATGTCGTTAATTTCGCCTTTTAGATTTCCGTTTTTAGAATTTGGATCAGATGAGTTTAATTTCGAGCTTATTAACGCTTTTTTTAACCAAAATGTCGGGTAGGCATTAAGCTTACCGAATTCGTAGGTCGTTCCATTTTCACGCACTCGAGGTTGAATTTTAACTTCGGGCTTATCATTTTTATCCACGATATTTGGTGGTGCGTATTTATAAAACAATGCTTTGTAGTGATTGATTTTAGCAAAATAGGGATTTGTGTAACGTTTGAATAAAGTCATTGCGATGGATTTCGCATCGATTTTTGGGATTTTGAAATGAGACTGTAAATCTTTGATGTCCTGTTCGATTTGAGAACGAATGTCTTTTAAACCTTCGTCAGTTAGCTTTAGATCTTTGTCGAAATCATTTTTTGTAGCGTTAACTTCATCGATCTTTTTTTGACCTTCAGCCATAATTGCTTGAACTTCTGAAATACTTTTTTGAACCTCTTCTGGCTTGTTAAAACCAGATGATTTTACTTTCTTTAGGCGATCGCCCAAAGCTTGAAATTCAGATGCTTTGGGTAGCTTCTTTAGGCGTTCTTCCCAGTTCTTTTGTTTTTCTTTAAGTGCCGTTTCAAACGCTTTCATTTTTTCTTTTGAAACGAGTTTGCCTTCAAGTTTCTTCATTTCGTCAGACTCGCTCGAGCCTGTCATCATGTTCGCGATATTGCCAAAAACATTGTCGTCGTATTTTGTTTTTGCGCTTTCAATGGCTTCGTCTTTTAGTTTTTCAGCTTCTTGTTTTAAAGCATTTTCTTTTTCCGGTTCAGGCGGTTTGACCTTACCTTTGCTTTTCCTAGGTTGATCAAAAGAAATATTTTCGATGGCGGCTTCATTTATGACAAACTTCATGCGCAGTAAAGCGTCCCATAATAATGAAAAACGGATTTCGCCGATGTTTAGATTGTTGTGAGTCGGTTTATCCGGATTCGTCATTTCGATGCCGGCAATGCGAATTGATGCATTCGTAAAGCTAGTTTCCAGCTGATGGACGTTAACTTCCGCGCCTGTTGCTTGATAACCGACGAATTCGGCAAGGCTACGCATGTGAGAATCAAAGAACAATTTAAAATATAGACCAATCAGGATCACGATGATCGTAAATGGAATAATCGCTTCCCAACGAATCGGTCCTTTTCTCTTTTTCGGCTTTTCGGTTGTTGATGTAGTTCTTGAATCAGACATTGATGACTCCTATCCGTAGAGCGCGTCGTACTTAGAGTACCAGTTGTAGATTGTAGTTGCTTTGAATGCTTTCCATGCTTTTGTGCTTTTGAAGCGATCAACCACTAAAATGCGATACTTAATAATCAAAGCGCGGAAAACAAAGAACATGAAAGGAGCTAATATTAAAGATAGTACTAGTGAACCCATAACGATCGAGTTGTTGAATCGCGTAAATGGCAGGATGGGCATATTATACATATCTACAAATAAATCACGAAGCGATGGATTTTCTAAAACAGCTTTACCCAATTCGTGAGTCACAGGATCTGCCAAATAGGCGACAAATTTAAAAAAGAAAGCAGCTAGGAAGGCCGCACCCATTTGAATTCTAAATACGAAAATCAAAGCGAGTACTAAAACCGTTTGTAGCGAGAAAAAAGGAGCAAAACCTAAAATTAAGCCACAGGCCAAACCTGCCGCTAGTTGGTTGTGTCCTGTATCTGAGTTCAACATTTTTAAGAAATTAAAAAGTTGCTTAAATATCAGAGTCATCAATACCTCTTTATTTACTGTTCATTAATTCCATTTCGATCGTGTCTAGGGTATCCTTTTTCTTACTTTTAACCAAATAAAAATAGGCGCCGATTAGACCAAAAAATAAATTTAGGAGTTGGTAAACAGTGATAGCAATTGGACCTAATTCAGTCGTCTTACCTAGGTAAAGATTAAATAAGAAGAAGAATGCGGCTTGTCCGACGCCGACTCCAGCTGGAGAAATTGGAATGGCGGTCGCCATGAAACCAATTGGTGTAACTAAGAAGTAGGTCGAAATTGGAACGTCAGCGGCCACGCCACTGAAGTGACCAATGAGTGCCATAATTGCAATTGCCGTCGATTGGCTGATAAGGCTTAAAAAGAAAACTTTAATAAGCAACGGTATTCGAGCTCCGTACAGTTGACCAGAAGCATATAGTTTTTGAAATTTTTCTTTAAGAGGCAATTTGCTTATAATTGAAGTAACGGTCGTACTTACAGTAGGGTTTTTAGAAAATAGACAAAATAGACCAATATTAAAGCCGACAAAAATAAACGTGAATATGTAAAATAGATTTTTAAGGACCTCTATATTGAATACATGTTGAATATCGATCAGCATCGCAATCAGCGCCATAACGATAATAGTATAAAGGCCAAGTAAGCGGTCCACAAATACTGATGAAATAGCGGTTGCTTTGGATTTCGGATGATCTTTGTAAAAATAGTAGGCTTTGACGACATCGCCGCCGACTCCGCCTGGCATTGCGAAGTTAAAGAATATACCGATCAACGTTAACTTGTAGAGCTCGAATGATTTAGGATGCAGGCTTTGTGTAGATAGCAACAATCGCCAACGTTCGCTGACCATGAAAAGATTCACGGCCATAATCAAGATAGCGATAACTAAAAAGTCCCAAACCAAAAATGCTTTTAGTTGCGAGACATTAAATTTATCTTGTTGAACTAACCAAAAAATAATCCCAACTGCGATCAGTATTTTTAGTGCTGTGCTTAGGATATTTTTGTAATTCATAGGTTACTCGTAGCTAGTTAGATGAGTGGCTTGAATTGCTTTTAAATTTTTTAACAAACCGCCTAAATCTTTTAAGGGTAACGATGTAGGCCCATCGCAAAGAGCTGCATCTGGATTAGGATGTGTTTCTAAGAAAATTCCATCTACGCCAACGGCCATCGCGGCACGAGCTAAAACGGGAACCATGTGGGCGCGACCACCACTGCTTTCGCCTGTGGCGCCCGGTAGTTGTGTTGAGTGAGTGCAATCCATTACAACTGGGAAGCCTAGGTCACGCATTTCTACTAAACCAGTCATGTCATTGATTAAGCGGTTGTAACCGAACGTAGTCCCGCGTTCGCATAATAGAATATTTGAATTACCCGCGTTCACTGCTTTTTTAGCAATCGCTTTCATATCCCATGGTGCCAAGAACTGCCCTTTTTTAATATGAATAACTTTTCCCGTTTGAGCGGCCGCTACCAGGAGATCTGTTTGTCGAGACAAGAATGCGGGAATTTGGATAACGTCAGCGACGCGAGCCATTGGCTCGACTTGAATTGTTTCATGAACATCTGTGATCAAAGGAACATCAAGTGCTGTTTTGATTTTTTCTAAAGATTTAAGGGCAGCATCTACGCCAGGTCCACGGAAGCTAGTCGCACTTTGGCGGTTGGCTTTATCGTAGGAGCATTTTAAAATCCAAGGAATGTTTAATTCTTGAGTGATGCGTTTAATTTCTTTGCCGGTCTCTAGGACCATGCCTTCATCTTCGATGATGTCAGGGCCTGCGAACAATACGAATTGATTCTTCAAGCCCCAAGTGTAAGTACGACCGTTGTATTTGAAACTAACAGGTTTAGATAAGTCTTTAAATGGCGTCATCCGCCATTTATGACATAACTTTTATGACACTATCAATAATTTTATCTTGTGTCGCTCTGTCCATATCTGGATACATTGGCAAACTGACCACATGATCTGCGGCCTTTTGAGAATGCGGCCATGAGCCTTTTGGAGCCAAATTCTCTTTGTACCAAGGTTGATCTGGCATAATGCGAGGATAGTGAACCACGGTTGG
>DDTZ01000101.1 GCA_002344565.1 Bdellovibrionaceae bacterium UBA2351
GTAGACGACATGGACAAAATCTGGTCTCCAATGGAACGCGAACATGTCCAATCCATGCTAGGAATGCTAGTAACAGGAAGTGCAAAAACCGTCCGCGAAAAACTGGACAAATTTATCGAAGCGACAGGCGCTGATGAATTGATTATCACATCAGACACTTATTTACCCGAAGACCGAATGCGATCATATGAATTGATCGCTGAGGCACGCAAACTCTAACGACAAACCTTTCTCGATTCCATTCTGAGGTTGATCTTTCGCCCCCCGTGGTTGGGTGTGGCGTCTTCTTTTTGTTTGTTGGTGAGTGCTGTTTCAAAAATTGAATTCGAAGTTGCCGTGTTGTGGAAGGGACCTTTGCTAGCGAAAGGCTCGCCCGCCGCAGGATGCGGTATTGTTGGCGCAGCCAACCGGGCGCGAGGCACGGAGGCCGCCCTTTCGCTAGCAAAGGTCCCTTCCACAACACGGCCCTCGCGCCGTCAAGATCCCTTTTTGAAACAACACTCACCAACAAACAAGAGGAATGGTAAAGGGGATGGCTGCCGAAAGCCGTCACTCACACCCAGAACCAACGACCCAAACCGAGACCCCCACCATTCCCGCTCTGAGACATACTTTCACGCAACATTCCGCCAACTTACATGCGACTCAAACTGATTCATGGCAAAGCGATTGCTCTTAGTATCTAGCAAGAGGTATTTATGAGAACACAAAGCTTTTACTTAAAACTGACTTTACTACTAATCACAACAGCACTGTTGTCAGCATGTGGTGCGAGCAAAGGAACAGCAGATAACTACGATAGCTCAAGTCGTTTACTAACAGCTGATGTCACTAATATAGATACATCCAGCCGACCTCTAGCTTATTGCAATCAATCCACTGGGACACAGATTTCATTCAATACATCGACGTTTCAAGACGGCGAAACAATTGATCCAAATAAAATCAATCTAAAGATCACAAAGATCCCAGCTTATTTTTCGCAAAACTTAAACTATATTGAATTCCATAAATACATGGTGAATTCATCTGGCAGCAAAATGTGGGGCGAGAGCCGCTTATCAATGAACATCTACGCGATCTCAACTGGTAAATTATTAGTATCTGGTAAATCAATGTTATATTGGAGAGACCTTGCCTCTGCCGCTCAAGCGGTTGGCGCCTCGACTCCAGATCAGTTCTTCAAAAAAGTACGTCTTGTTATCCAATTAATAGATCCAAATGGAGATTACGATGTGATCTCGGCTATCTACTACAGCTCTACAGACGATTCAGTAGTAAGCCAACTTGACGGTTTAATCCCAGCATTCGATGCTGACCCTGCTCGCTACGCTTACGAGAGAGACGGATCAGCTCGCCACTCGACTCTGCAAGCACTGCATCCTTTCAAAAGCTATGTTGGACAAGGTTGGACAGCTCAAACATACCAAACCAAAGCGGCTGAGTTCTGTACGACGATTTATACTGCTCAGTAAAGAGCAGGGCAGACAAATACTGCTCAGTAATACATATTTAATTTAGTTAGACTCGACGAACAGCTTCCTGAAGGAGGCTGTTTTTGTTTTTGGAGATTGGTTCTGTGGACGGCAGCGGTTTCCGTTGCGGTTGCAGTTCCGGTGCGGTTTTGGTTTAGGTTTGGGTTTGGTTTTCGGTTGTGTTTAGGCGAAGCTAAAACCATAACCAAAACCTAAACTGGACCCAAACCGCAACAGCAACCGAAACTGCTGCCGAAAACCGAGCCGCACTTCGCGCAGCCACCAGCCGCAATCAATGCGAAGATTCTTGCGATACCTCTTCCGCCTGCAAGTTCTCACCAAGGCGATAACGATCCACAAGATTCTCGTCATTCGTTGGAAAGGAAAACAGCAGAGTATGCACATCTGAATTATTTTCTTCTAAAGTAATACTAATATAATAATAATCGCCGAATTCAGTTTCTGTGTATTCTTTAATAAACGTTACAAATACGTTTCCATCATGATCCGTCTTTCTCCAGATTTCATCTGGTGATTCGATCGTGTCTTCGCGAGTCTCTAGGAAACTCTTGAATTTTTCTAATGGAATATCTTTTTCTGTTCTCAATTTTAGCATCGACTTAAACAAACCTATCGATAGCTCGTCGTTTTCCAAAATCGAATCGCCTTCTAGTCCTGCGAAATGTTTGATTTCCATGTCGTGACTGAAAATCATTTCACCATCTTTAAAGGCTTCCGCCGTTTCTTTAAATTTTGTTGGAAAATGCGATAACACGAATGTCGGATTTCGTTCTTTCGTTGAAAGGAAAACGATCGCGACGTAATCATAGCTCATTGTGTTTTTGTTGATTGTTTTTACAAAAACATGAATGGGCGCTTTTTTGAAGAATGTTTCCATTAACCAGATTTCGTCAGGATCGCTCAAAGTTAAATCTAAGCCGTCTTCTTCATCCACTTGCTCTTCATCGGTAAAATCATCGGGCCGCCGAATCGTTTGATACAACTCTTCGATGCGCTGAATAGGCTCTTCAAAAAATTTAAACACCTTGTCTTCAGAATCAAAAACTAAGTTCTTGTCTTCATCGATCACGAACAACTCCTGAATCTTTTTTTTTCCTCTATTTTTGGACTTCTTCATCTTCTCATCATTACTGTTTTCATGAGGTCGAGCAATCCCTCACCCACTAGAATGACGGCGTAAGTCAACTGACACAGTTTTCGATTGAAATAAGTCAAAACACACATCAGCATTAAGGTGAGGATAAAAACGCAAACCTATGGATGGAGGCGCTGTTGTCTACGGAATCAAATAACTCTGCACCTTTCGACAAAAACATGTTTCAAGAACAAGCTTTAGAGAAAATGGAAGCCATTTTGAGCCAAGCCGCAATGGGAATTCATGTGCTCTTTGATAAGGCAACTATTGCTGATGCCTACAAAGAAGTCACTGACGAGAAAGATTTTTACGATTTCGATAAAGTAAAAGTCATTCAGGATTCTATGACCGAGCTAATTTCTAGAAAAACATACTTCGAAAAGTTAGCGTACCTACAATCATTGGATAAGGCGTCACTTGTACTCCTTGTACGCGCCTATTTCCATATCGTGGAAAACAACGTTTTAGCCTCTCAGCAAAAACACTAGTCTCAAGAAAGTCTCTGTTTAAAATTGAGACTTTCTTTTTTTCGATTTTCAGCTCTATCGCGCTAGTTTTAAATCGAAACGTAATTTTCATTTTTTCGAAAACCCTTTAGACGATTTTTTGAATTTCGCGTTTTGTGTCGCCTATTTAGAGGCTCAAATAACTACATTTACGCCATTTTTCTCGAACTCTACAATCGTCTAGTTTACGATGAGTATGGGTGGTGAACTATGAGGACGTATAATTTCAAGACATTCACAGCTACAGTTGGTTTAGGTTTAATCATGGGGTTAAACATTTCATGCTCTCAGAATTCGTCTGAAAGTATCAAGGCAGAAATCGCCGTAACGGCTCAAGACTCAGAAAAATCTATTTATAACAACAACGCGTATCCAGTAAATAAACTGGTGTGCGATCCATTTGATCCAGATCCAGTACCATCACCAAAACATGGTATCAAATCATCACTTTGGTTCCGCGGCTTCAATCAGCCTATATATCAAAACGTAATGAGTTACATCAGCAAGTACACTCATTCCGACCAAACGCTGTTCTTTAACTCAGTTAACGTACCGACACGTATGTTCTATGACGGCTTCCCTTTAGAATCCGGGGATGTTGTTCGTGACGACTTAGGCACTCAATTGATCGAATACTTCGCCATGAAGTTTGAATCCCAAATCGTGTTGGGTGAAAACGACAGCGAAGGCCTTTATGAATTAGCTATGCTGTCTGACGACGGTACGATCTTGAAAATCAAAGATCCAGATAACGTAATCACAGATCCAAATGCGAATGGTTGGGAAACTCACATCAATAATGATGGCGACACACCGACGCGCATGAAATGCTCGTCTCGCTTAATCAATATGAAGAAAGACAAAAAGATAGCTATGGAGCTTCTATACTACCAAGGCCCTCGCTATCACATCTCAAACATGTTAATTTGGCGTAAAGCAACTCAAGCAGGCAAAGATGCGTATTGCAATCATTCCGGTAACCAATACTTCTTTGATCCAAATAAAAACTCGGCTCCACTAAAATGGTTAGATTTGGCGGCACGTGGTTGGAAGGTTTTAGGCAGCGCTAATTATTTGTTACCCGAGAGTGGAAACTCAAGCTCCGAAGATGGCGATACCGATTACAATGCATGCTATAACGGAACGATTCCGGCAATCTCGAATTTCCAAGTGATCGAACAACTTTCAAATGAAGTTTCCTTCTCTTGGAAAACAGACATCAAGGCCGTTTCATTAATGATGGTGACGAATCTAGATACCGGCGAAAAAACCGTCACTCAAACGGATAACGTCCTTCGAACGACTCACCAGATTATGATCACTGGTCTTAAAAACAGCACGAACTATCGCTTCCAAGTAGTAGCGATTTCAGAAGATTTGGGTCGCGCCATTAGTCCAGCTATCGACCTCACTACCTTCTAAGGATCGATCAACAAATCGCAGTCATATCCAAAAAAAAGGGCAGTTTTCACTGCCCTTTTTGATTTCAATCTAATCAAAGCCTACTCTTCGTCTAACTCGCTTGCTATTTTACTCTTCGTCTAACTCATCGTCACCCACTGTACCAAGATTGTATTTCTCGATACGGTAGCGCATTGAGCGGAATGTGATATTTAATAATTTAGCGGCACGTTTTTTAATACCGTTAGCTTGATGGATTGCTTTAATGATCAATTCCTTTTCAATTTGACCAATGATTTTATCTAAATCCACGCCATCATCCGTAACTTCGATTTCATTAGAGGATGCCAGCTTACGTCCCGTGCTTGTATTCACCAATGGCGGTAAACTTTCGGGCAATACGGTTGCCCCGCCCTCTAATGCCACAGTACGCTCGATCATATTTTCTAATTCACGCACGTTACCTGGGTAATCGTATTTTTTTAAGTTTTCCATCGCTTCTGTGCTAATAGAACCGATGTTTTTATTCAGCTTATCATTGTATTTCTTCAAAAAGTGATGAGCCAACAACGGAATGTCTTCCTTACGTTCACGCAAGCTTGGGGTCTTAATATGAATAACGTTTAAGCGATAGTACAAATCTTGACGGAACGTACTCTTCTGAACCATATCTTCTAAGTTTCTGTTTGTAGCAGCGATGATACGAACATCTACTTTTGTATCTTCAGTGGCACCCACACGACGGATCACACGCTCTTGCAATGAGCGAAGTAATTTAACCTGGATTGATAACGGCAATTCGCCGACCTCATCTAGGAACAATGTTCCGCCATCTGCAACTTCAAACAAACCCGGTTTATCCGCAATCGCGCCAGTGAAGGAACCTTTTTTATGACCGAACATTTCTGATTCCATCAAGTTTTCAGGAATAGCACCGCAGTTGATTGTAACAAACGGACGATCTTTTAAAGGGCCATTATAGTGAATGGCTTTTGCGATAACCTCTTTACCCGTTCCTGACTCCCCTGTTACCAAGATATTCGTAGGCGCCTGAGACACACGCTTAATTAAATCAAATACGTGATGCATCGCTGGTGAATTACCAATGATGTTTTGGAACGAAAACTCTTTTCCTAATTCTTTTTTAAGACTTCTATTTTCAAATTCTAAGTTTTTTGAACGAAGGGCATTGGAAATATTGATGCGAACTTCATCAATTTTAAACGGCTTAGTTAAATAATCATAAGCGCCCATTTTCATGGCTTCAACCGCAGTTTCAGTTGTACCGAATGCTGTGATCATCATGAAAATAATTTCTGGGAAATCTTGTCTTACATATTTAAGTAATTCAATACCAGTCATGTTGGGCATCTGTAAGTCAGAAATAATCATATCGAATGACTTTTTCTGAAGCATATCTTTTGCTTTTTGACCGTCTTCAGCTAACGTGATTTCGTAGCCTTCTTTGCGAAGCATGATTTCGAGGAATTCTCTTATTGATTCTTCGTCATCGACAACTAAAATTTTTGCTTTCATTTGGTCAATCCCCTATAGGAGTATTGTCCATAGGAAATTTACTCTAAGCAAGGAAAATTAAACTCAAATTCAGTGCCTTGGCCCACCTGACTTCGCACATGAATTGTTGCGTGATGCGATTCTAAAATCTTGTGAGTGACTGCTAGACCTAGACCCGTGCCCTTGCTCTTAGTCGTGAAAAACGGCTCGAAAATTCTCTTCACCGTTTGTTCACTCATACCAGAACCCGTGTCCTTGATCTTCAAGCACCACTGCTGATTCACTTTCTTAAGTATTATATCTAGTTCCGCTACCGGAACTTTATCCATGGCCTGCAAAGCGTTGATGATGATATTTAGGAATGCTTGTTTTAACTTGTCCGAATAGCCTTTAATCATCGCGTTCGGTTCAATTTCAATACGAATTTTCACATCTTTTCTGAGCTGCGCATTCTGCTCGATATTGCCTAAAACATCACGTAAAATCAGATTCAAATCACATGGGTCCGTCGGATTTTTCGCCGGCTTAGCATATTCTAAGAATTCTGTGATCAAATTATTTAATCGATCGATCTCTTTCAAAATAATCTTCATTAATTTTTTATCGTCTTCACCTTGTGTCGTCTGACTTAGTAATTCCACACTGCCACTGATACCGGCTAGTGGATTACGAATTTCATGGGCCACACCCGCAGCTAAGCCACCAATTGCCGCCAATTTTTCACTTTGTTTTAAATGAAACTCCATCTTACGCATCTGACTTAGGTCCTCGATGACTAATAAGAAAAGCCCCTCTGCTTTTGCAATGGGCTTAGCGACGATTTTAAAAATAGACTCTTCGACGTCATTTTTAAAGTCCACTTCCCTAGATAATTCTTCATGGAAATCAAGCGCCGTAATTTGTCCCCAAAGAGCACTCAATGGTGGAAAAAATTCTGTTAAACGACCATTCGTTTTAATCAAAGGGAAAAGCATAATCGCTTTAGTATTCATTTGAACAATTTGCGACGTACGATCTAATGTCAAAAGTGCGACCGGCGACTTTTCAATGATCAGCTCATAGAGATCTTCCAAAGAACGTAATTGGCCTTCCTTAGTTTTCAATTCGGCTTCGGTTTGAAACAACTTTTCACTTAAGTATCCCGATAATCCAGCCACGCCAAAGAAGGCTAGATTATTGATAGTCAATGTAATGATGCTTGCGATTGTTTTAAATTCTGGCCCAAGAATCTGCACCCAGCTGTAATTAAAACTTGTCACTAATGCCAGAACGATTGCGCCTTTTCCTTTAAAAAGAAAACTACCTAAAATAATATTTATAACGTGAAGTAATAGAAAAAGGCTGACAGAACCACTCGAAAAATATACGTAAAGGGAGATCAAAAACGAATCTAAAATAAATGTTGAAAGCAACGCCGTAGATTCATCAGACATCGAATCAATTTTAAAAAATAAAATAAAGTGAATCGTTAGACCTAGCCCTAAAACAAAAAATGAAGGCCCAAGCAGCGCCCATGACACAAAGGGTGCCTGCCAGAAATAGAAAAAAACTAAAACGATAAGGGCAAATACATAGAGCAGCACACGAACAGACTCTACTTGCCAACGCCTTGAAATCGCCGCTGAATGAACTAGAGTCTGATCAGACGAACTAATTGCCTGCATTTCCTGCCATCGAGAAAATCGGCAAGTACATCGCAATAACTAGAACGGCGATGATACCACCCAGAATAACCATCAATAACGGCTCAATTAGCGACGTCAATGCCTTAACCGCCGTTTCGACTTCGTCTTCATAGAAGTCGGCGATTTTATTCAACATATTATCAAGAGTACCCGACTGTTCACCCACCGCGATCATCTGAACAACCATGTCTGGGAAAACCTTATCCTTAGATAAAGGCTGCGCAAAAGGTTTACCTTGCATGACCGAATCTTTACATCGAATGAGCGACTTCTCGACAACCACATTTCCCGCAGTACGCGAGGCAATTTCGATGGCTTCAATCAGCCCCACCCCTGAGCTCAAAAGAGTCCCCAGCGTTCGAGTCATACGCGCCACCGCCGACTTCCTTACGATCTCACCAAAAATAGGCGCTCTAAAAAGAAATGTTTCAAAGGCGGCCTTACCCGCGGGAGTCGATATGTACGATTTTATCATAAATGGGGCCGCAACAGCGGAACCTACGATAAGATACCAAAATTTAATCATAGTGTCCGACAGCGCTACAACCATCTGAGTTAACCAAGGTGGTTCTTTTCCACCTTGAGCAAAGAATTCTTGGAACTTTGGAATGATAAATACTAAAATGGCCGCAATAACACATACCGCCACCACAACGATAACTGCAGGATATACTAAGGCACCTTTAACTTGCGCCTTAACCTTTTCATTCTTTTCCATGTATGTCGCTAAACGACCAAGAATGCCATCCAAAATACCGGCCTCTTCACCCGCGTGAACCATATTGGCGTAGAAGCGATCAAACACATTTGGAACCTGAGCCATTGAATCCGAAAGTTTTTTTCCAGACTCGATGCTCTTTTTTACTTTCAATGCCGCGTCCTTCAAAATACCTGATCGCAAACCCTCACTCAAAATTTTTAAAGCGTCCACCACTGGGATACCTGAATTAATCAACGTAGCAAACTGACGAGTAAAGATTTGCAGGTCTTTCACTTTAACTTTTGAAACAAAAAAACCATTTGCACCTTTTGGAGCAAAACCGCCAAGTCCTTTAGAATTCACACGCACTACTTCCAAATGCATCTGTCTTAGACGAGTCCGCACTTCAGTTTCGTTTACTGCATCGATCTCGCCGTTGGTCATTTGACCATTCAAGTTCTTTGCCTGATATGAAAACTTAGCCATTAGATACCTACCTTCTTCAATAAAGAATCAAGATCTTGTGGGTCCTTTGAAAATTCAAAAGCCTTCTGAAGTGATATTTTTCTTCTGATTAATAACTGCAATAGACTTTGATTAAATGTCACTACACCATTTTCATCGTCAATGTTACGAAGTCTTTCTTCAAAAGAATCAACACCTTTAGTGTAGATTTCTTTTTTTAACTCGGGACTGAGGGGAATAA
>DDTZ01000169.1 GCA_002344565.1 Bdellovibrionaceae bacterium UBA2351
TGTGAATAGGGTCACCAGCGAAGTTAAACGAGCCCGCTTTGCTCCGGAAGAAATCGTAAATCTAACCCTAGAGTTTTATCGTCGTAACTACATCGAAGGTCTTTTCTTAAGCTCCGGAATTATTGAAAGTTCTGACGCCACCATGGAGATGCTCATTCGCGTCGCCAAAAGTTTACGGCAAGATCATAAGTTCAACGGGTATATACACTTGAAAGTCGTGGCGGGATCTTCGAAAGAACTAATTTTAGAAGCGGGACTATGGGCCGATCGCGTGAGCGCTAATGTAGAAATGCCCGTGCAAGAAGATTTGAATATTCTGGCTCCAGCGAAAACAATTTCAGCGGCGACAAAATCCATGAACCAAATTTCTGAAAAAGTTCAGGAAACAAAGGAAGAGCAAAACAAAAAAACGCGATTTGTTCCTAGATTTGCACCAGCGGGGCAAACGACACAAATGATTGTGGGTGCGACGAAAAGTTCGGACGCTTTGATATTAAACGCATCTGAAAAAATGTATAAGCGCTATTCACTGAAGCGTGTTTACTTTTCTGCTTACAGTCCAATTCCCGACGCGGATGTTTTATTGCCAAGTGAGCAACCTTCATTGGTGCGGGAAAACCGCTTGTATCAAGCCGATTGGCTTTTGCGCTTTTATGATTTCAAAGCTTCGGAATTAACTACCGCGCAAGAGTCTAATCTTCCATTAGATATTGATCCGAAAACGTCATGGGCTCTTAGAAATCGTAGCTTTTTTCCTGTCGATGTGAACACGGCAACTCGCGAAGAATTGTTGCGCGTGCCAGGCTTAGGCGTACGCAATGTAGAGCGTATTATTCAAATGCGACCCTATCGAAAAATTACCCTCTTGGACTTAACAAAAATCAGAGTGTCATTATCCAAAACAAAATATTTTGTGACGACGTCAGATCATAACCCAGACGCCTTTCTGATCGATGTTCAAAATTTAAAAGACCGGCTGAGACCCCCCGAAACTCAGCTCTCGCTCTTTGATGTGGCTGCACCAGCAAGGACGGGTGAAATTTGAACTCAATTGGCGGGAGCTTTGAAAATGCTATGAAATTTGATCAGTGGCGAAGTCAGGCGCGACTCCTTCTGCAGCAAGGGGTCGCGCCGGCACATGCGAACTGGGCTCAGACGCCGAGTTTATTTACGGATGCGGCGCCTTCCCTGAAACCCTTAAATAGTCCCGTTGTTACCGCGGACTTTATTGATTTGGCTCAGCTTGTTTCCTGTGTGCGAGACCCTGATCGTTGGTCACTCCTGTACCGTTTGATTTACCGCATGAATCATGAAAACAAAAATCTGCTTAAAGTGTCTGCTGATGAAGATGTTCGCAAAGCCGATGTGTGGGCCAAATCGGTGAGTCGTGATATTCATAAAATGCATGCATTTGTGAGATTCAAAAAAGCCGAAATCAACGGACGGGAAACCTATGTTGCTTGGCATAAGCCAGAGCATCAGTGTTTGGAATTAGCGGCGCCTTTTTTTGTGAGACGCTTTGGTGATAAACCGTGGTCAATATTTACTCCGGACTTATCGGCACATTGGAATTTAGAAGAGCTAAGTTTTTCAAAAGGAATTCCACAGAACGAATTTGAACATTCCGACTCGTTCGACGAAGTATGGACAACCTATTACAAATCGATTTTTAATCCCGCGCGATTAAAAATTAAAATGATGAAAACAGAAATGCCTGTGAAATACTGGAGCAGCATGCCTGAATCGGCGATTATTCAAGAATTAATTCGCGAAACACCTAAGCGATTGCAAAACATGGCAGAGGCGCCTCGCTTCTTAGCGGAAGTGCCGGAAACAAACGACTGGCAAGTGCTACGTGAGGCGGCGAAGTCATGCAAGGCATGTCCTCTGGCAGGTCATGCGACACAAACGGTATTTGGCGAAGGTAACTTGAACGCTAATCTCATGATCGTGGGAGAGCAGCCTGGTGACGAAGAAGATAAATCCGGAAAAATATTTGCTGGGCCTGCGGGACACATACTTTCGCAAGCCCTGGAACACGCGGGGATAGATCGGGAGTCGGTTTACATCACAAACGCTGTTAAACATTTCAAATGGATTCCTCAGGAAAAAGAGCGCATTCATAAAAAAGCGAATGGTCGCGAAATGCAAGCGTGCAAACCTTGGTTAGAGGCCGAAATAGCGCGTGTGCAGCCAAAAGCAATTTTAGCACTAGGGATCACCGCGGGAACGGCACTGTATGGACGTCTTGTAAATATTCAAAAAGAGCGCGGCCAGTTTAATCACGAAAGCCCATTCGCGCCGACCCTCTCTATTTCGTGGCATCCCGCTGCAATTTTGCGAGCCCCAACGCCCGAACAATATGCCAAGCGAATGGAAGAATTGGTGAGCGATATCAGAAAGCTAAATAGAGTGCCAGGCCCGAAAATTCTCTAAAAACAATCGTGCATCACTTTAGGAATTTTTCGGGCCTGGCACTTTATAAAAAAAAAGAGGCTTTGTGGGCCTCTTTTTTATTTCAAATTTTTAATTAAAATTAAGAGTTAGCGAATTCGTGTTTATCGAAGAAAATGGCTAATTCGCGTTTTGCAGACTCAAGAGAATCTGATCCGTGAACTGCGTTTTCGCCGATGCTGTCACCGTGTTTAGCGCGGATTGTGCCTGGGTTGGCTTTTTTAGGATCCGTTGCGCCCATAAGGTCACGATTTTTTAGAACTGCGCCTTCGCCTTGTAAACACATAAGAACAACAGGACCTGACGTCATGAAGCTTACTAGTTCGCCGAAAAATGGACGCTCTTTGTGTTCAGCGTAGAATAATTCGCATTTTTCTTTTGATAAAAGAGCTAGTTTCATCGCAGCAATGCGAAGACCGTTCTCTTCAAAGTGTTTTACGATATCGCCGATTGCGTTCTTTTTAACTGCGTTTGGCTTAATGATAGAAAATGTACGTTCCATACCCATGGTAGTCTCCCTTTAGTTTCACGTTTAAATAGACAGGGGTGTTAGTAACACCCCTAATAGGTTTTTCAAGTTATTTTAGCATTGATTTCAAAGTCACACCCATATCGGCCGGACTTCTAGAAATTTTGCAACCAGCGTCTTCTAAAGCTGCGAATTTAGCCTCTGCT
>DDTZ01000202.1 GCA_002344565.1 Bdellovibrionaceae bacterium UBA2351
GAACCGTAGAACCGTAGAACCAGAAGATTCAGAGGAAAAATCAGAGAAAAATTGGGGTGACCAACGGGGATTGAACCCGCGACAACCGGAATCACAATCCGGTGCTCTACCAACTGAGCTATGGCCACCATCGGGACAAAGAGGCTCGAACATACATGGGTTGACCCTGTATGTCCAGAAAACTCTTAATGATCCTGTGGCTTTATATGCAAATAAATTAGGCTTTTGTGGGAAAATACCAGGTCACAGAGTTCTTATCCTCTATTTGATTTTACCTTGGGCCCGTTTGAACAGCGGGCCGAAAGTTTTTGATCATAGGCCATGAGCCACTCATCCGCTGATCGCGTCGTTTCAGAGGCCCAGCTGGGATCTAAGTTCCAGGTAGTGGGTTTTAAATTTTCGATTTTGAAAAAATCCCGGCAGTCGACCCAAGATGGAATAAACAGCGGGCCGAGTTCTTTTTTAGGGTCTTGTTTGAAAAACTCGGGGATCGTGTCGAGGGCGAATGGATCTAATTCAGATTGATCCAGGTCCCGGCTTTGAATAAATGCGCGAGCTAAATCGATCGACGTTACAAAAAGAATATGACCACTTTGTTGAGGCACGCCAATTTCTTTTCGTGCGCGATACGAATACACTTGATGAATATAAATATCGAACTGAATATTTGGATATTCTGAACGAGCCTGTTCATAGATGTAGGGATCACGTTCGCCATTGTCGCCAATTAAAATTACTTTTTGTGGCTGATGAGTTTCAATAATTGATCTAATGGCTTTTAATTTAAATTCTTTGTCAGATAATTTTTTTCTTAGGATCAGCTCGCCAGCGGGAAATCCATTTTTTGTTAAAAATGCGGCGTGCAGTTTTTCCATCAACGCTTCAGGCGCGGCGGATAGATAGAAAAAGTTAATTTCTGGATTTGTTTCTTGAACTATCGTGTAGAGTTCACCCATTCCGTAAAAGTGGTTTCGCAGCTGTACGGTGTTTCGTAAAGCATCGGTCTTATTTAGAACATGAGATGATTTTAATGTGTCATCGACATCGGAAATAAGAATCGTTTGTGAAAAAACGGAAAGTGAAACAAACGTCGAGACTGCGAAAATAAATAGGCTTAAAAGATTTTTCCCCATATAAAATCATCTAGTGTTTTTGCTCGCCATGCAATAAAGTGGGGCGCAAACGTTTCGTTTATGGACTAAAGATGGAGGTTCTTATGTCAGCAGCGTGGATTTATCTTGTTATCGCAGGTCTTCTTGAAGTCTGTTGGGCCGTTGGGTTAAAGTACACCGAAGGGTTTACACGGTTGTGGCCAAGTGTTTTCACGCTAACGACATTAGCGGCCAGTATGTACTTGTTAGCAAAGGCTTCAAATACATTACCTATAGGAACGGCCTACGCGGTTTGGGTGGGGATTGGCGCCGTTGGAGCCAGTGTCCTGGGGATTTTTCTTTTTAAGGAGCCTGTTACGGCGCCAAGACTGGTATTCTTAGCGCTTCTTGTGATTTCGATTATTGGGCTAAAATTTACAGCGGCTCATTAATTTACGGAAAAATTTCTTTCAATATCGTGTCGGCCCATGCGGCCCCCGCTGCGTGTGTGCGGTGAATGCCGTCGGTCGTTTCGCCCGCAGTAAGTCCTTTGAGTGTGTTCGGGCGACTGTCGATCAATGAACAATAGGAATTGATTTCTGTCATCGAAGCGTAAAACATATCTAGGCGGGACTCTAATTTGGCAACGGCGCCATGGCCATAGCCTCGTCGTTGATCTTCACGTAAATGAGGCGGTCCAACCCAGCGACAGCTATTCGAATGCGCCGAGATTTTTTTTGCTAATTCGACATAGTCCTTATCGATTTGTTTATAGAACAGGCTATTTGTGCCTAACCCAACGACCGCTAAATCAAAGGGTCCATTGTTTAAGATATCTTGTAACGGAATGTAAGCGCCCTTGTCTTGACAATAACTTAAACGACTATCTAAGCCATTTCGTTTTTGACATTTAAAATTCCCGGGTGCTTCCCCCTGAATCCAATGGCTAGCGGCGCTCGAGACACCACAGTATAGCCAAACAGACAAACCACGCGCCCGCATAGATTCAAATAATCGGGTGCCCGTGGGGCCACATAAATGTGAATCTCCCAGAATCAAAACCCGTTTTCCGGGCAAATCAGCAGCTAGGGAAAAACAAGAGAAAAATAAAAGTGCCAATGCTGTTTTGACCACATGGGCTCCTTATTAAAATAGACTCTTACTCGGAGTTTGCGAACGGCCCGGTGATTGTGTCGGTAATAAAAAGTGCAGAACGAAGTACGCAACAATGACGGCTCCGCACGAAATCACAAGCAGCAGCAGGGCCATCAGGCGAGCTAATCCGACTTCTAAGTCTCCACGTTGGGATAAACGTAAGCACACGCCGAGGATCATTTTCTCGTTCGCTTTATCCAGGCGATCTGTGCGAGGAAGCGCGATGATCAAAGCGATATAAGCAAATAAACCGGTACCAAATACACAGACGGTCAATAACCAGGCCGCACGCACTAACCAAGGATCTAAGTTTAGCTGTCGTGCCAACTGCATGCAGATGCCGCCGATAATTCCATCTTCTGCGCGAACCCATTTTAGATCTGTTTTGGTAGCAAGTGAAGAGTCAGTCATGTTTATATCTCCGTACGTTTGTTTATTGTGTACTGATGGTATTACGCCAATGTTGGACTTTCTGTTGCACTATTGTTGCCAAGAGTATGTTACCGCATTTAATTGAAACTAGGATGATTTGAAGAGCCCAGTATGACAAAATTTTCGACAGCGTTCGCTATTTTGGTATCACTTTTTGGATTGGCCCTGTGGGCTGGTCCGATGCCATCGGACTATCGACAAGTCGGTCCTTACAACGCCGTTGTCATTGAAAACGTAAAAGGAGCGCCGTACGTGGTGTATCTGCATGGCTACGGTGGTTCGGGTTACGATGCATTTGAAGACCAGGTTAAAAAATTGATTCAAAGAAACCACGATCTTAGAAAGTTAAATTGGATTTTGCCAGATGCTTCAGGAGGGTCGTGGTTTAATATGCTTGGCGCCGACATCGACATTGCAAAATGGGATGCTGGTCTACGGGTCGCTCGAGGACATTTGCGAGCGATGTTAAAAGCGGCGGGTATAGATCCACACCAAGTGATTTGGGCGGGGTTTAGCCAAGGTGCGATTACAGCAATTGATTTTGTTCTACATTCTCAGATTAAGCCTCTTGGATTAATTATCGATAGCGGTCTTTACCACAAATCGGTGAACAATTCTAACGTGCTAAAGGGGGTAAAATTTCAAATGATTCATGATCCAAATGACGATATCTTGCCGTTTGATGAGGCTCGGAAATTAGAAACCATGTTGCGTGATAAAAATGGAATGGTGGGTGAAATTCAAAAGACCTCTACCGGTCACATCATACACACTTCGTTTCTGAAAAAATCTCTTCAGAGCCTTGAACGCACACGCTTACAGTCTGCGTGTGCGCGATTTTATTATCCTTAATTTACTTTTTCAAGTTTGCTAAGTGCTCATCTAAGCGATCCCATGTTTGCGAAATTCCTTCCATCATTCCCATCTCCATTACTTTTTTGAGTTCCTCTTCGTTTTGATAAGCGGCACGGGTAACTAATTTGGTTTTGTTTCCTTGGATCACGAATTCAAGTAGTATGTCAGTCGACGGCAGATCGGGATTAGTATTTCCTTTTTCGTCAGCGAAGTAATCAACATAAGAAATGGATTTTGGTGCGACAATTTCTTTATAAATTCCTTTTCCCCACGCTTCCATTCCGTAATACTGGCCTTGATTTTTATCCACACACTTCATGCAGTAGAGCCAAACACCGCCTGGGCGAAAATCAACGGTGCAGAAGGGGACTTCCCACCCTTGTGGTCCCCAAAAATGTTTTAAGTGTTCGGCATCTGAATACACTTTGAATAGTAACGCCTGTGGGGCATCGAATGTACGCTCTATAATAAGTACGCGCCCATTTTCTACTTTTGAAGTCATTGAATCTCTAGACATAGAGTCCTCCTATTATTTTTTTGATTTCTTCGTTTTGTCTTTTTGCTGTAGTACCTGCAGGTAATCATCAAGCTTGTCGTAGCGCTCTTCCATAATTTTTTGAAATGTCTTTAGCCATGATTCTAGCGACTGAAATGGTTCTGGTCGCAGTTTATAAATTCGGCGATTCGCATCGGCTTTCACTTCCAAGATTTCATTCTCTGTTAAAATCTTTAAGTGTTTAGAAGCCTGCGGCTGACGAATCTCTAATCTTTGAGCAATCTCGCCAACAGTAAGTTCCCCATCCCGCAACAGTTCAACAATAGCTAAACGATTAGGCTCACCGAGTACGCTGAGTGCGTTCATAGCTTGATTCAAATCGAATCCTCCTGATGAATTTAAATATAACCTAAAAGGAATATTCCTGCAATAGAATATTTAAAAGCTGATAACTATTTAATATAACGCCGAATTTGGCCGCCTTTTTGAGACGGCATTTGGGTATGAGGCTAAAATCAGATGTATTGAAGTTCCCGGTTTTTAGTTTGTTCGTGCTTTGGACAGCTGTCGGCTTTATTTCGTTATTTTTAAATTCGGCCCACGCGGCCGCTTGGACTGTCCAATCGTTAAATCAGTACAGAAGTGAACACACGGGTCCTAATTGCTATAACGCTACGTTGTTGGCAAAAGGGTATATGGATCAAATGCAGTATGTGGATGGGATGGAATTTTTTTTCTACATTGAAAACTTTTGTCAGCTGCAAACACAAAATCCATTAGCGGCCGGAAATGTTCTATTGGCCTTGGGAACTGATTTGTCATCTGTGGACCACGAAGCAGTAGGACCCGTCGTTCTGCATAGTGCCTTGAGTTTGGGTGATGACCGGCTCTTCGAGAAGGCAACAGCCTACGCAGGTGCTTATGAGACTAAAAAAATAAGTGAATCTTTGTTTTATGGTTCAGCCGGTGAAGAGAATGGTACTTCGGCACGAATTTCCTATGCGTGCGTTACAGCAGATAAGGTCCGTGCTAAAATTTCAAGATTGAATGCGGACCCGTTGGCAAATCGAATCATTTCTTTTAAAACTAAATTCGTAAAGAGTGTTTTTGAGCAGCGAAAAGGCCTTGATAAGAAAGAAGTTACCAAAGAAGGCGAAGACCTAACTAAACTATTAGCTGCTCGAGTCGGTCGGGGTGAAGCGGACTTGTACCTCGTAGCCATAGCCCGCTCGTGGTTAGGAACTGTTGAATCGTATGTTAAGGAAAACCAAGAAAACTATGATCAAGATACTGTTTACAGTTTGGTTTTCCTTAAAGAAGCGGTCTCCGATTTGGCCGAGCGCATACGACGTCAGACGAAAAGCCCGAAGATAATTAAATTCTTAGAACGCACCGACGTGTGGTAATAGAATCTAAGAATGCTCTGTTTTTAAAGGGAAATAAAAAAGGGCCGCTGCTGTTAGCGGCCCTTTTTTTAGATTGAGTTTTGTATTTAAATATTAATTTGGATTTGCGTTACATGCCTGTGTCCAGCCTTGGCAAATCAGATACCGATCAGGAGCCACGCCTTGCCATTCTGTTTGGCAGTTTTGATACCCGGTATAGGTTGCGCCATAGGCACACTGTGTATTCACTGGGTGTGGGCGTTGTTGCCCATTTCCAGTTAGAGCTGCGATTGATGTTAAACGATACTCTGAATAAGAGGGAGCCGCTAGGTATCCATAAGTAGGCCCCGGATCTGGCGCTGGTAAATTAGAACACATACAGGTTTGCTGAATTCCATTTCCGTCAATAGCATTTTTATAGTGCATGGCTGCGGTACACGCGGTCCCAGGATCTTTTCGGACAGAACCACCACCAACCGATAAGTTGGTCCACGCACAGCTAGCACCGTTGCCAGGGTTCACGCCAGCGCCGCCTGTAGGTGACGTTGAACCTGATGAACAGTTTTCAAGGCGAGTTGAACCCACGGCTTTAACTAAACCGTGCTGACTTAAATAAAATGCGTAGTCACCCAACGGCCAACTATTAGAGTCGTTTACGGATACAACAGTGATGATGTTACCACTCGAAACTTCTGATGTGGTGAAGTCTCTGTGATTGCTTGCATTCAAACAGGCTGAATCGTTGGCTTTGCTTGCGCAGCCTTTTGTTTTTACTGAAAGGTTAACTCCCGATGTGCGAACGTAACTCACTTGGTTTCGACAGATTTTACCGTTTTCAACCCAAGGACCGTTCAGCGATTTAGCTACATGAACCCTAACCGCGGAACCGGCTGCTGACGAAGGAAATAAAACAGAGCGAGCGTTTGGTTGGCCCGGCTCTTGATCTAAACTACCTTGTTCCAGTGATAACTCTGACGCATTTAATGAAGACAGTGTGCTCGAACTGGAACTACCGCTGCTGAGCTGTTCTGATTGAAATGAATTTGAACAGTTATTGAATGCAACTAATAGTGTTGCACCTAAAATTCCCATTAGAACTGAATACGTATATGTTTTTTTCATTATTACCCCACCCGGTTGATTACACTGCAATCTTGGGCCCCGTGTTTTTCGATATTAGATCGAAACTAATCAGGCTTGTCTTGCAAAGTGATGACACTTCTATCGTAGGATTTAAATTTTTCTTAAGTAAGAACGCATACCTATAGCGTTTCGACCAAATCGTTTGCACCTGATAGATTGATTTGCGTTTTCTACAAAAGAAACTATGCCTTTATGAAACGAATGCCTGTATTGAGGCGATCATACTGAGATTGTGTTTTGTTTAAATGAAACGTGGTAATTTAGAAAGCCCGCTATCAGTGAGATAGCGGGCGGTAGAGTGACTTTAAATAGCGAATTATGATGTGCGAAGGCGATCAAGTTCAGCTTGATGTTTGGCGTGCTCTGGACCAAAACCTTTACGGGCCACGTATTCGTTTTCTGCGAAATCATCGACTTGAATGGCTTCCCAGCGTAATTGGTCGGCT
>DDTZ01000005.1:0-5088 GCA_002344565.1 Bdellovibrionaceae bacterium UBA2351
GTGCCCCAGAGTCCGATGATAAGTTCTTTACCTTTATCAAAACCAAGCCACGTAATTCCATTTTTAATCTTGGCTACCGAAGCTTCCATGATCACTTCAAAGTTCTGCAATTGAATGCGGTAAAATACGACAACACCCCAAACAAACCCAAATAACAAGGTTTGAACGGTCGATGCTCCACGAATAGATAACTCAAAACCAACACTCAAGATGGGACCAAGTAAAAGCGACCAACCTAAATCACCAAACAAGTGAGAACGAAAGGATTGACGCTGTCTAAGTACCGCCCAGAAAATAATGACGGTCGCACACCCCATCGCAAGCAATGTAATAGGAAATGCTACGACAATCGGAATCCCCAGTATAACCGAGGCTGCGAAGAATATGTATGAAAATTGTTTTACTTTAAATGCACTTACCCAGCCCAAGCTAACTGGTTTGGTCGCCGTTTTTTTTAAAATTCGATCAAGGCCGATCATGTGATCGATGTAATCCGCACGTAAATTCACTGCTAAAAATAAAAATGTAACCGACAGCCAAGATAGTAACAAAGTAACAGCATCGACTTCATAGGAATGTAACCAAGATGTGGTCACAACGTAAAAAATAGGGAAAAAGAAATACAAAAATTTGTTTAGTTTTAACAGGGGAACAATCTTTTGTTTCCACGTGATCGCAGAAAACTCAGAAATTTCCTTTAGTTCAAAGGTAACCATCTCGAGTTCAGTATTTATGTTTTGAGACTCCACAGGAACCGCACGAAAGTTAGTGGCGCGGTTTTCCAAATACTTATGAAACTCCGGCGAATCCTTTTTAACAGTAACAAACTTATCAGTTTTTTCAGTGCCGACTTTGTCCAAGTTTATTTCCTGCGCCAGTACAATAAATCAGGAAGCGGTTTTAAGAATGTCACTAAACCTTGTTCCGACGGCTGTAATTGCTCTTTTAATTTTTCCAGCAAATGGAAGTACAATTGAATCTTCTGAGAATTGATATCATCGAACTCTTTTAGAAGGGCATCAAATACGGCTTCGCCGCCTAGGTTCAACTTGAACTCACCTAAGCTTTGGCTTTGTACGATTTTAGAAATTTCATCGCGCGAACGACCACGGCAAACAAATGTACCGAATGAGTTTAGATACTTAGATTTTAAATCACCAAGAATCGCTTTGTTTTCAGCGTTACGAACATCGTAATCTAGCAAATCGTCACTACGCTGAAACAGCTGTCCCAAGATAGATCCCATTTCCTCTAGCAAACCCACTACTGTTTTGTTTGGGTAACGACTAGCTACTAGTGGCGCCTTTAAACACCATTTGAATAACGATGATGTTTTCAGTTCATGAATGCGATCTAGTTGCTCCAACTGGATATAAAAATCACCCACAACTGAATCTTGTAACCACTCACCTTCTAACAGATCCGAAATCATTTCTGCCGTGTACTGAACTAGATCAATATTTCCAAAGCGAGATAGATTGACCATGACCCGCGCAAGTAGGTAGTCGCCAGCCAATACTGCATATTCTGGCGTATACTTCGTCCAAGCGGCTGGTTTTCCGCGACGCAAGTGAGATCGATCCACTAAATCGTCATGCAACAACGAGGCGTTATGAATGAATTCAATTGTTTGCGCTAGTAGCTTTTGCGTCTCGACAGGAACCGATAGACTCTGAGATGTCCATTTTACCAGCTGTGAACGAAAACCTTTTCCGCCCGAGAACAAATCATCATACAGCGAATTCAATTTCGGTAAGTACGCCGGGAAATCCTGGGCACTATAAATCTTTAAGTCTTGAGAGGCGAAAATCAAGGCAGCTCCTAAAAAATATATGAGAAATTACGGATATATGGTATTTTACTATTATGCCACAAAATCAAGTTTTTAATTACGAGTCGCACTTTCATTTTAATGACTGTGACCCAGCAGGTATCTTTTACTTTGGGAATGTGCCTAATTTGTGCCACAGAACCTATGAAACCTGGCTAAATACCCTTAAAAAGGACTGGGGATTTTGGTTTAATAACTCAGAATGGATTATTCCAATTAAAAACTGTACGGTAGACTACCTCAGTCCTATGCGTGCGGGTGAGGCGTTTTGCCTCCAATTGACTCTAAGCCAAATGTCAAACTCCAGCTTTACAACCCACTACCACGCGTTCCATCCACAAACGAAAGCTAGCTATTTTAAAGCTCAGATCGTACATGTTTTTGTGGACAAGGCGTCGTTTAAAAAGTCATCGGTTCCAGCCCTGGTTCGCCCCCTGTTTGAAACATATCTAAAAGAAGGCTCTCATGAAAATTGATGCGAAATTAATTGAAAACGGTCTTAAATTCCAATGCCAGGGTTCGGGCAAATGCTGCACCTCCCACGGCGAGTATGGCTTTGTATTTTTGACTCTAGAGGACCGTCGCCGATTTGCAAAACATCTGAAAATTTCGACACGTAGTTTTACGACTAAATATTGCGAGTCTCGTAGCGGTGTTTGGCATTTAAAAGAAGATCCCAAAAACACGGATTGCATGTTTTTGAAAAACAAGCAGTGCTCTGTTTATGAAGCTCGCCCCATCCAGTGCCGTACATGGCCATTTTGGCCAGAGGTTTTAAATGCTAAGGCTTGGAAAAAGGACGTTGTTTCGTTTTGCCCAGGTATCGGTAAAGGACGCCTATATACCGTCGACGAAATCAAAACGATCGCCCAACAACAGAAAAAGTCTGAGGACGATCTAATCAAACATCTTTAAGCTAGTTACTAGTATCTGGCGTTTCTATCGGCACTAAAACGTACGAAGAGTTTTGAGTCAGCGCATACGCTGGCAGTGTATGCAAAGGATAACCGGCGACCGTCAATGGGGTCACCTGTGGATGTTCATAGTTCACAAAGCGACCTTCATCAATCAAGAATACGCCTTTGAAGTGTTTGCGCTTAATCTGATAGGTATTTCCAGTTTGTCCCAATCCGGCACCCAATCCAAATAACGTGGCCGAGTATGGCATACCCGTTGGATAACGGTCGACTTCAAAACGGCCTTCTTCTAGTACATCAGAATAAATATAATTCTTTTTTAACTGAATACTACGATCGATACTGACACTGCTTTTCTGAGCATCTTTATTGGTCAAAACCCAATCCCAAAACGTTTTTTGATTTTTGTAGGCCTGATACCGAACTAAATTTTGATCAGCAAAACCTTCAAGAGCATAGACTCGCAAAACATCTGTTCCCAAATCGGCTAGATGGCGGATGTAAGCAATGGCCTGGTTTTCAACGCGGGTAGCACCTTCGGCCATTGGATCGTCGATAAAACTTACAAATGGGTTTCTAAAGTGTTTTAGAAAATTATCTTTGTCAGAGGCCCAACCATAGGTACCGTGAATAACCTGCTCACCCGCGTTTGGCCCCAGTTGCGCCGTAAACCAACCATAAGCACCCGAATATAAGTTATTCCACCATACGTCAGCATTCGAACCCTTAGGAACAACAGGATATCCATTTTTAAACCATGCCGGGTACTTACCATTTCCGTCTTCAAAGAACTTAGTCCGCTTGGCAATTTTAAAATGGCCTAAACGAGTCGCAAATATTTTGGGATCTTTTTGATTACTTGTGCTTTGGCCAACTATCATGTCGGCTTCAAAAATCAATTCATGCGCGCATAATATGGCTTCTGTGCAGCGTCTATAAACACGTAATTTTTCTGTCGCGATATTCTGAACAATAAAAACTGGTGATGCCGTTTCTTGATTCCAAACATCTTTCTTGGTTACAGCGGTAGCTGCTTTAGATTTCACAGCTGGCTTTGCTACTGGTTTGGGCTTAACTACTTTCTTTTTTTCAGCTCCCGATACAGTAATGGCTTGAGCCATTGAGGTGTTGGAAAACAAGCTGATACTTAGAAGAAAAAGGATGAGTGTATTCATAGAACCCGATATCGCTTTTATTCTTTTTATAGGCAAAGAAATTAACAAAATCGGGTACTTAAATGTAAATTCTACTCTAAGAACTAGAACTGAGTTTTTAATAACCCACTAAGCTCGTCAAGTTTAGGTTCTTGAGACATTGATCCTTGAGCAAAATCTGGACGTCCCCCGCCCTTTCCACCGTATTTTTGCGCAAGGAATTTAACAACATCGCCGGCCTTTACTTGGCTGACCATTTCTTTAGATACCGATACGATCATTGGGTACGAATTTTCTTCTTTACCAATTACGACTACGATACCACTTTGAAGTTTGTTTTTAATCTTGTCTGCAATTTCAGACAACGCATCACGATCATCAATTGCAATCATTTGCGCTACGAATGGAATATTTTTTCCAGTCTTCTGTGCTGCCGAAACAGCCCCGTCGATATCGACTTGGCCTGATTTCAACTTGCGAATTTGTTTTTCAAGTTCTTTGATTTCGTTTTTCTTACCTTCAATCCAATTTGGCAATTCGAACTGAGTACTCGCTAAATACGAATCCCATTTTTCAAATACTGAAGCCGATGCTTTTGCCATCTGGGCTTCTTTTTGAATTTTATTTAAGTAATCTAATGCATTTTTATTTGTAAGGGCTTCGATACGGCGAACACCGCTGCTGACACCGGTTTCGGAAACAATTTTAAATAACCGAATTTCTGATGTGTTATTTACGTGAGTTCCCCCGCAAAGTTCTGTCGAAAATTCGCCCATTTTTAAAACGCGCACTTCATCGCCGTATTTTTCACCAAACAATGCCAACGCACCGAATTCCAATGCTTTCTTGTGGCTCATATTATGAGTCGATACCGCCTCACCGCGATAGATTTGTTCGTTCACCATGTCTTCAATTTTAGCGATCTCTTCTGGAGTCAGTGGCCGATTGAATGTGAAGTCGAAACGTAATTTCTGCGCGTCCACTAATGACCCCGCTTGAGTCACACTTTCGCCCAACGTTTTTCTAAGCGCCGCGTGCATCAAGTGAGTCGCCGAGTGATTCGAGGCCGTTAGTTTACGAGCCCTATCGTCAACATTTGCTTTTAAGCTGGTGCCTATAGCTAGCGTGCCTTGATCCACTTGAACTTCGTGCATGAACATGTCGTTCATTTTAGTCGTGTTCGTTA
>DDTZ01000005.1:5448-67580 GCA_002344565.1 Bdellovibrionaceae bacterium UBA2351
GAATCCAGTTTCGCCGGCATTTAATTTTTCAACAGCTTGACGACCATTTGAAAGCGCTACGATTTTTAAATCATCTGCTAACGTGTCGTAACCTTTGAAAATAGTTTTCGCTGATTTCTGGCTAACGTCGTTTGACCATTTAATCAAGTGAGCTTGATCAGAATCTAGAGCTTTACCTTTCCAGCTAGCTTTAGATTTTGATTTCGCTTCATTCAAGTGAGTTTCAAATTCAGCTTCGTTGACTTCAATATTTTTTTCGTTCGCAATCAAACGAGTTAAATCAACAGGAAAGCCGTACGTATCGTACATTTTGAATGTGATTTCACCTGGCAGAACTTTTTGGTTTTTAGCTTTCAAGTTTTTAATTTCGTTTTCAAGAATTTCAGCACCCGTATCCAATGTTTGGATGAAACGAGTTTCTTCATCTTTTACAGATGATAAAATAAATTCGCGTCTGTTTTTTAATTCAGGGTAAACGTCACCCATGTGACCAATCAATGAATCCACCATCGGCAGCAACAATGATTTGTCAGATAACTTACGTCCGTAACGAATCGCACGCCTCATGATACGACGTAAAACATAACCACGACCTTCATTGCCTGGTAAGGCACCATCGGCAATCAAGAAACCGGTTGTACGGCAATGATCTGCAAGCACACGGAAAGCGGCCGCACGTTCTGCCAATTCTATACTAGCTGCTAATTTGGCACGATCATTCACATACTCAACACCACTCACCTTCATGGCAGTCTGAATCATCGGAGTAAATAAATCGGTGTCGTAATTATTCAACTGATTTTGTACAACGGCAACGACGCGCTCTAAACCCGATCCCGTATCCACCGATGGTTTTGGAAGAGGTTCAAGCACGCCTGGTGATTTTTCAAAGAACTGCATGAAAACCAGATTCCAAATTTCAACAATGCGGTCTTCGCCGCTCGCGATACTTTTATATGGATCTTTTTCTTTACCGAACTGCTCACCGCGATCATAGAAAATTTCAGAACACGGTCCACATGGGCCGGTGTCACCCATTCTCCAGAAGTTATCCTTTTCACCAAAACGGAAAATACGATCTTTAGGGATACCTTCTTGTTTGTGCCAAATATCTGCCGCTTCATCGTCCGTTTCAAACGCAGTTACATACAAACGATTTTTATCTAATCCTAAATCCTTAGTTAAATATTCCCAAGCAAAGTGAATGGCATCTTTCTTAAAATAATCACCGAACGAAAAATTACCAAGCATTTCAAAAAAGGTATGATGACGAGCCGTGAAACCCACGTTGTCCAAATCATTATGTTTGCCGCCTGCGCGGACGCATTTTTGCGAGGTTACAGCGCGTGAATAGGGGCGCTTTTCTAAACCCAAGAACGCATTCTTGAACTGGTTCATACCAGCGTTTGTGAATAGCAACGTAGGGTCGTCCTCAGGGATCAAAGACGAGCTAGCCACAGCGGTGTGGTTTTGTTTTTTAAAATAATCGATAAACGACTGTCTAACTTGATGACTGTTCACTGATGACTCCCTTAAGGGCTTTTGCAACGATGGCTGATCCAAACCCTCTTGAGATTAAAAAACGACTCAGTTTTAATTTCAAGTTTGAATCCATCGTTCGGTTAAGTATTTTTCTGCGAAGTAATCTAATGGCCTTCTCTAACTCTTGCTCCTCGTCCTCGGACTGGGGCGGAAGGCCTTTTTGTGACAAATACCCATTAATGTAACGGATACCTTTGTTTTTATTGTGTAAAGAACGGGCAACTGATTCCGACAATTGTTCTTTAGGCTTAAGCCATTTGTTTTCGATGGCCCAGGTAACGCCCTCTTCAATTTCTTCAGGGGTATAGCGAGGTTTCTTTTTATCTTGGAAATCTTTAAGACGACGAAGTTTGGTCTTCAGTTCACGCTCTGAATGATCGCGCTTGGCCAAGTAGTACATAATGGAGTGCTTGATTCCCATTAGTTAGTTTTGCCGCAAATTTGGGAAGGATTCAAGGGGCAAACAGGCAGAGTTAGAGGGCTCGTGACCCTACCCTGCTCGGCCTGACTGCCTAGAGGATTTTCTTTAGTAAAAAAGCGAGAAATTAAGCGCCATGATTTGGAAGCGAGTACCGCCATCTACCACAACCAAACGTCCTTCTGGCGTGTAGGCGACTTTATCCATTAATAAAATACGTTTTCCGGCACCGACAAGGAAACCGATTTTTGATTCATTTTTGAATTTGTCGTTAATCACATTCAACATACCCAAACCCGCTTTAGCGTAGAATGAGTCTTTTAGGTTATTATCAAAATTATATACACCCACACCTAAAACTTCAAAGTAGCTTGATCCGCCGCCACCGCTTTGGTTGTAAAAATGAGCTTCCGCACCCACCTGGATGTTGCTTCTGATAACTTTAACAACCGAGGCTGCGGCTTCGATCACGGTGTTAGTTTCGCCGCCGGCTTTAAAACTAGAAAGACCACCACCAGTATTCATTGTTTGAAGTTCCCAATCAAAATCAGCGTAATACGATTGTTGAACCGGTGCCGGAGCGACTTGCGTAGCCGGGCGACTGGCTTTCTTTTGAGCCATTGCATTGAAACTAAATATCATTGTAAAAATAGACAAAATATAGACAGCGAACTTCATCATAACTTCTCCTGAAAAACTTTTTAAGTGGTAAGCGATATCATAACTTTGTTGGATAAGCGGTCAATACTTATTTAATTACTTCAAGGCGCGCGTATTTTACCACAAACTTTTTGATCGTATTATCGGCAAATAAAACGCTCACTTTGTATAGTTCCCCCGAACCTTCAGTCTCAAAAACAGAGCCAGTTCCAAAGGTTGGATGACGAACCTTCATACCTTTAGAAAAGTGGGGTTTAGAGGGCGCATCATCGTCCGGATGCGACTGAACATCAAAGTCATCATCAAACGATTTCTTGCTGCTTTGGTATCCACCACTCGCGGGCATCACCGGACGATTACTGCCATAGCTAGAGCCCGATGAAGACGAGGCATAACGATCAAAGAAATTGTTTGTTACTGACGTTTTGAATTGAACCAGTTCGTTTGGAATTTCTTTAAGGAAACGCGACGGTGGATGAGCCTGATCCTGACCCCAGATTTTACGAGTTTTTGCGTACGACAGACTCAAACGTTTGCGGGCCCGGGTCATCCCTACGTAAGCCAAACGTCGCTCTTCTTCCATATCGTCGTCGGAATCGGATTCGAATCTAAGACTTGGGAAAAGGCCATCTTCCATTCCGACGATGAATACGTATGGGAATTCAAGGCCTTTGGAAATATGTAGTGTCATCAACGTCACCGAGTTTACATCTTGCTTTAATTGATCCGCATCTGAGGCGAGTGACATTTCCTCTAGGAAAGTTTGAAGCGTCCCCTCCTCACCGCGCTCTTTTAGGAACTGCGCGATGGCATTATCTAACTCTTCCAAGTTATCGATGCGGGCTTCGGCTTCAGTGGTGCCTTCCGCTTTTAATGCTTTTAGGTATTCTGTTTTTTCCAAGATTAAAGGGTACAATTCATCCAAACGGTAGGTTTGACTGAGCTTACGAATGTCTTCCAATAAATCTAAAAAACGACGAACCTTACCTGTTGTTCCCGCATTGAAAACACGGCCATCGATAGCTTTCTGGGCTGCCGCTAGGAACGTGATTTTATCCCTATCCACAATCTCATCGATCTTTTCCACAGTCGTTTTACCAATACCACGAGTAGGAACATTAATAATACGTTTAACCGCGATATCATCCGCTGGATTTAAGCATAACTTCAGATACGAGATGACGTCTTTGATCTCCATACGATCATAGAAACGTACGCCCCCAACGATACGATACGGAATCGAAGCCGATCTCAGCTGCTCCTCGATAACTCGTGACTGTGAATTTGTACGATAGAAAATAGCGTAATCGTTATAACTACCCTCGCCTTCATTCATCCAGCTCTGTAGCGTTTTAACGACGTAACGAGCTTCGTCGTATTCACTGCGCTCCTCACGTATTTCAATTAGGTCGCCTGGGTTATTGTTCGTAAATAACGTTTTGTTTTTTCTTTGTGTGTTGTTTTTGATAACTGCCGTCGCCGCTTGAACAATATTATTGGTCGAACGATAGTTTTCTTCTAACTTGATAGTTTTCGCATCGGTGAAGTCTTTTTCGAAATCCAAAATATTTTGGATATCGGCCCCCCGCCAGCTGTAGATTGATTGATCTTCATCACCCACCACACATACGTTGCGGTGGAAATGTCCCAACTGTTTTACCAACAAATATTGAATGTGGTTGGTGTCCTGATACTCATCCACCATAATGAATTTGAATTTCTTTTGATATTCTAAAAGTAAATCGGGATACATGTTAAACAATTCGTGCGTTTTCAGTAAAAGATCGTCGAAATCTAATGCATTTGCCATCTTCAAAGTTGCTTCGTAGGCGGTGTAGACTTCTAACGTTTTTGGATCCATCAAATTGCGATTGCCTTTTTTCACAGCATCCGGAGTCAAACCCATCATTTTCGCAGAGCTAATTCGGGCTTGAAACGTTTTTGGAGGATACAATTTGTCGTTAATTCCAAGCGATTGAACCACTTTTTTGATGGCTGATAGCTGATCCGAGCTATCATAAATCGTGAAATACTGTTTATAGTCCAAAAGCGTTATGTGCTGCTTCAAAATCCGAACACAGAAACTATGAAACGTTGAAATCCACAAATAGCCATGCACTGGGATTCCTAAAGACGACAACAATTGGAAAATTCGGCTTTCCATTTCATGAGCCGCTTTGTTAGTAAATGTCATACATAGCACCTCATCCGGAGCCGCTAAGCCTTGTGCCACTAGGTGCGCCATACGATGAGTCAACACGCGCGTTTTTCCAGAACCTGCACCAGCTAAGATCAACAGAGGACCTGTTTGATGCAGCACAGCCTCGCGCTGTGGAGGATTCAGTTTATCAGTAAGAATCTGTGTAGGCGTCTTCGTGTTTTCCATGCGGTTTAAACCTTTACCCTGAGCTGTATCAAAATACAATTCTAACAATTGTTTTCGTGACTTCTTTTTTGTTAATGGGGTTCAATATCTAGGTAGCCAGTCAAGGTTACTTTTCACTCCGGGGGGATGAATGAAAAGTTCTTTATTGATGTTCTGGATCGCGATTGTACTACCATGGGCCGCAGTTGCTCAACAAACCAGCGTCAATATAACGACGTTTAACCTAAAATGGTTTGGCATTGGCGGAAATCCCAATGCTCCTGTTAAAGAATACCGCATTAAATACGTTAAAAATCTCATCTCTACCTACCTTGCCAAAACCAATATTTTTGTTTTCGAAGAAGTGGTTGTTGTAAAAGACATCCCCTCTATTCTGCCATCGGGTTGGACATGCATCAGCTACCAACATCCACAACCTCAACATCAAAAAATAGTTCTTTGCGGCGCCCCGGGAGTCAGCCTAAACAAAGTGAGCTATGACAACAATTTCACAATCGAAGAAGCGCAAGCTGGAAATGCAAATCTAAGACCGGCTGTGCGTGTGGATGTGGTTGAAACTAAATCCAAACGCAACTTATTCACTTTAGTTGGCGTTCACTTAAAAGCGATGCCGAATGAAACTAAATTACGTGTAGAGCAAGCATTAGCGATCTCTAAAGATTTAGCACGCATTCCGCAAGGCCGTCCGGTAGTTATGACGGGCGACATGAATACATTCCTAAAATCGGAAACAAAACAAGCCGAGGACGATGTCCCTTTAATTCTAAAGGCGCTTAATTCTGGCGCGCGAGGGTTTGTACATGTTCCTCATAAAGCGAACACGTACACATTCCGCAGCCCAGAGTTTCGTAATCAGTTAGATCATTTCTATGTTCGCGGCACAATGCGTGTGACGTTCTTGCCTGAGGTGTTCCCGGTATGTAGCGCCACTCAAAACGGAACCGGCTACATGAACTTTGAATTCTACTACAAAAACGTATCGGACCACTGCCCAGTGACGATGCAAATCGTAGTACAGTAAAAGACTATTTGCCTTACTTCATAAAGACGGCGGAGATAATTTCATAAGTGATCAGCAATACAATGATGATCTCTAACAGATGACTCCGCCGCACATTCATCTCGCCCTGTAAAAGATTACTTACCTGAGCCAAGATATTCATTTTTCGAGTCACACTATCTTGCCAATCTTTCAACCGAAACTGCGCAGCAGCCCCTCGATAAATTTTTGCTAAATAGAAATCCCCCACTACCTTAAGTGAGTTTTCAACTCTCTCTAGAAACTCAATGAACTCGATATAGCGCGAACTTGCGTCTTCGTATAGGCGATCGTATTTAGATGCCCATACTGAGTGACGTTTCTTTTGAATGTCCTCGTATAGCGAATTTAACTTAGCATCCAGTAAATCGTCATAGTAACGCATCTCCATGAGCTGCGTGATACTGAACTCCAAAATATCGGGAACATCGCGTGAACCACTGGGCTCGATTACGATCGCCGAATTCCAATCGATGATGGCTAAATCATTCTCGCCATACTGATACATGGCTTCAGCTGATGCATCTTTCATGTCCTTAGATAGCTTAACCTGATTTTCAGCTAGCATGACGGCCGTGAAGTCCGCTTTGCTTTTAAAATCATCGACAGTAAAACCATTTTCGAATTCTTCGATAAAATAAACGATGTAGTCTTCAAAACCTGACCAGTCGGTTGGTTTTTTCAATGCTGACGTAATCGTTTTCGTAATCTCGCGGGCTTGTTGTCGCGCTAGACTGTCTATTTCAGAACCTTCCTCTAACGCCTGAGCAATCTCGACAAGATCTTTCCAAGACGTACCTGTTGGAATAGAGATTTGGTAAATAATTGAAAGCGTACCAAAATCACGTAGCTTCATGACTACATCAGCCTTAAACGAACGCTTTTGAGCCGTAAAAACTTCTTCGCCTAAACCAAATGTGACTGGAGGTTTTTTTAACTGAATCGCACGGTCGATGTATTTTGGAACTTTAAATCGATCGGGACCACGATTATCCTGCAGAATGGCTTCTACATGAGGAATATTGATCTCTTCTGCGATATCGAAGAGACGGTAGATAAGAATGGTACCTTTTTTAATTTTAATCTGACTTGAGTCCATCGTAAGATTGTAATGAGGTGTTCAAAAGACAGTCAAACCCATAATTTTTACTAACTAGTTGATACCATTATACTTCTGTCTCATAACATTGTTGGTTTTCTAGGCATTAACGGCTATAACATCCCTCATGAGTATGCGTACTTTGGCCGGCATTTTATTGCTGTTTTCACTACTGGGTTGCGGGAAGTCATTTAAGAATGATGCCGATTCCGCATCCGGGACCGTTAAAGTGCAAATTATCGCACCTGGTTCTGTTTCTGAAGATCCAGAATCCACCAATCCGTATACATTTCAAATCGTAGAATTATTGGATGTGTATGACTTAGTATCGGCTTCTGGTCAATATGCTCAGTTTTACACGCGGGCGTCACGATCGGATACGCGTCTGAATGGAACTCAGCCCCACGGGCAATACATGAAAAACAAAGATGGTGTTTTCATTCCGAAAAACTTTCTCACTCAACAAATCGCGACGCTTTATTACCATTCACAAAACATGATGCGCTTAGAAACCTCGTTAGATTTAGAAACAAAGCGTACGAGACCTTTGAAAATCGTATTAGATACTCCTGTTCTGAATACGAACCAAAGTGAAAACAACGCCTTTTACGATGGCGAACTCGACGCGATTATTTTCCTGAAATACTCTGAAGGAAATCTGCCACTATCGTTGAATGGCGGCGTGTTTGCGCATGAATATTTCCATTCAATTTTCGAAAAGGTGGTTTTAAAGGCTGTGAAGACAAATCAAATCTTTAGTATGCCGATCACAATCAACAAGCTGATCAATAACAAAACGCTCGAGCGCGCCAAGAGCACCGACCTTTCTGCCAGTGCCGATAAAATAGGTAAAAAATTAGCGGTTGGTTCATTGAGCCTAGATACTGAAAATGTTAAATGGTACTATACGCTGTTAGTTAAAGGCTTCAACGAAGGCTTAGCGGACTACTGGGGCTGGCAATACGTTCAAGATTCGGCATTCATTGCTCACTCTCTACCACAAACGATTACGACACGTAAGTTAGATTTAAAAACACAGAACATCGACACTTTGCAGTTATTATCGGAAGCAGAAATGTTGAGTATCGTATATCAAGTTTCTGATAGCGAAGAAGAAAAACTAGATTTGATTAATGCGTTCTCTTACTTGCTTGGCTCACGGGTCGCATTGTTCTTCAAATCATACTCCGAAAAAGTTCAGCAGGAACGCAAATTAAGCGATATCGAAATTAAAAAATTAATGAACCAAGCGGTTATTAATTTTGTAAAAAGCTTAGCTAAAACCTTACCTCAGGTAACGATGGCAAGTAACCAATCAGAACTGATAAGCACGTATTCATTGATGTATGATTTCATTTCGTCTCAAGAAATCAAAACAAAAAACGAGTGTGAGTTTTTGCGTGCATTTTTAGAAAACGATGCGAAGTGGAGCTCTAAAATTGAATGTGTTAGCAGCAGCCAGGATGCAACGGCGTCTTCTTTCAAAATTACGTCAAAGGCTGCTCAATGAAGCAACTCATCGGGCTATCGTTCATTCTATTATTTAGCCTACCTAGTCTGGCTTTGAGCGTGTCCTTGTTTCCATTTGCACTAGAACAACGCTATACCGAAAATGAAAATCAGGATCTATACATGCAGAAAATGGACAGCTCGCTGGCTGCCGCGTTTTCATTTGATGGTTACCAGTTGGGATTAGAAACAACAAAGTGGTCACACGAATCCAGTGCACCATTAATCAGCTATAAAGAAACCTACACAGAGCTAAACTCAACTCATCTATTTCTGATGGGTTCTACCCTTGAATACCTACATCTTTATTCTGGTATTGGCGTCGGCATGTATGAATCTAAATTAAAAAACAGCTTCAATGGCATCGCCAATGAAACTAATTCCGGACAAACTCTCTTTGCCTCGGGTATTGCATCGGCTCAGTTTGTTTATTCATATTTCCACGCCGCTTTAGATTTTCGTCTATTGATGGGTAAGGACTATCGCCCACAACCCACGCCCAGCGGCGTTTTCAAGATCGGTATTACATTTTAATAATTTCGTGCAGAATTCGTCCGTCAACTTTTGGACTAGGAATAACTCCTAAAATAGCCGCCATTGTTGGATGAATATCCACGATGTAGGCTTTCGTATAAAAGGTTTGCTTTTTAAATTGAGCGCCGACAAAAACCAACGGCACCATTTTGTCATAGGAATACCCAGACACATGATCGACTTTGCGTCCCTTTTCATCTGGGAACGAAAATGGTTTTGGCATCATGATGACATCGCCCCACTGATCTTCGATAAATGAATTTTCGATTTGGCGCTTTAACCGTGGGCTCATCAAATTATCTTTTGAATAGAGTTCAGGAACGATCACCTCTTCTGCAACACCCGTATTTTTAATAATCGTGCGAACTTTTTCTAGAAATGCTTTGCGATCAATTTTTAGCTTGCTAACCAAATCCCAATTTACATTGTAATGCATGGATTGAATCGCTTTAAACCAATCTTTTTTGTCCGATACGTTGTAGGCAGAATTTAGTTCTTTATATATTTTGTCGATGAACTGTATTTCATTAAGAAATTCAGCTTTTACCTTGTTCTTTTTTGAATAGTCTACTGACGGCGGAACACCGTGATCCCCAGTAAGTACAAACACTACGTCTTTTTCTAAGTTGAATTTGTTTTTCAATCCATTAAGGAAACGCGATAGTTCCTTGTCTTCTTCAAGAACTAGCTTTTTCATCTCGTCTGAATTAGGACCATACATGTGCCCAGCCATATCGTGAGTCGAAAAACTAATGAATAAAAAATCTGTGCCTTCAGTTTGTCCCAGCTTTTCTTTAGCAATTGTTTCTTGGGCCAAATCAACAGTTCGTTGCACGCCCCAAATTTTCTTTAGTAAGGAAATGTCTGATTTTACCGATTCTAAATTTTTATTTACGTCGACAAGCCACTTAGGAGACGGGTTGGGATAGTAGTTACTAGATCTCCAGCCCCACTTTTTATCGTCAAACCAGAATGCGCCATCGGCTTTGTGACCACCCAGCATGATGGCCGAGCGATCCTTCAATGCAATAGCAAACACTTTACTTTTAATATCGGAACCTTTGAATTCATCGGAAAGAGTCGTGGTCGTTAGACGACGCGGAGAAAAACCAAATTCGGCATCATCCACACAGTATTCAACTTTGTTCTTAGACTTGGAATACCAGTCATTAATCGCAATACCCATATGGATTGGCCATGACCCGGTAGAGATAATGGCGTGGCCAGGACACGTCATACTCGATAACACTTCGTATTCAGCAAATGGATAATACGAACCATTTTGAGTAAGGTAATTAAACCCACCTAATGTGCTTCCTGATTTTGCGGGTATAAACTTTGACTTGTTTAATGTTAAAATGTCAGCGCGCAACTGATCATACACCAAATAAACAATCAGCTTGGGTGCTGACAACGCCTGAAAGGCAAAGACGGAAACTAGGACTAGAAAAATTGTTCTCATGGGTACTCCGTAAAGTAAACCCATAATAAAAAAAAGAGCCGGTAAAAACCAGCTCTCATTTCAAAAATTATGTAAGGATTGAGTTAGTTTTTGATCTTCTGAACTAACGCTGACTCAGTTTTATTTTTCTCTAGATACTTAGAGCGCTCAGTATTAGCTTCTTCTTGAGTACCGTATAGACCGAACGAAACACGGTACCATTGCTTGTCATTTACTTTAGCTGGGATCACATTTGTTTGGTAACCTTGCTCTTTTAATTTAGACGCGCGTTTTTCAGCTTCTTCTTTTGTAGCATACGAAGCGACTTGAACTGTGAATTTGCCTAAAGCGTATTGAGAAATATCTTTTGGTAAGCTTGAAGGTAAACGATTTTCAACTTTAGCTGTTGTTTTTGCTTCTGGAACTTTACCATCTAGAAATGCCTTAGCAGCCTCAAGAGGCGCGTCTTCGTGCTTGCTAACTGGTTTGTGAGCCGGAGCTGGTTTTTCCGCTGGCTTTTCAGTTGCATGGTGATCAGCGTCGCCATGGGCGGCTTTAGCGGGTTCACGTTTTTCTTCTTTAGCACCATGAGCCGCTGCTGCTTTCGGAGCCGGAGCTGCATGATGATCCTCATCGCCATGTTTGCTGGCTGCATGCTTGTCTGCATGTTTATCGCCATGACCGTCAGTTTCTGTGTCATCAGCAACAAATTCGTCTTTTTTAAGTTTTTCGTCTGCTAAGCTTTTGATTTCATCGTCTGAAATCATTTGGTCTTTCGCTGACGTAGCGTGGTGATCAGCATCCCCATGTTCGCTTGCTACGGAACGCTTTTCACCATGGCCTGATGCAGCTGGTTCTAACTGAGCCAATTTATGTTGGTTATCGCTATATTTCTTTCCGATGTAGGTCCCAATTGAAAACGACAACAAAGAAATGAAAAATACTAGCACTAGCTTTACGGCAACGTCTGACTTTGCACCCATTTGACTACTTCCTTATAAATACGAGTTGTCTTTAGAATATCGGATTTAGACCTCTTGGGTCAATGCGACCTTAGATGAGTCTCGGCCAGTAAATCAACGATTTTTTGTGATTGAAAACCAGTTATTTTAATTTAATATCGACCGACACAGGCCCCCAGCCTGACGTCAGTGAGGGAACATGGACTTTAATCAGGTACTGCACGAATCCATAAAAGCATGTCGCTTGGGCCGTAAGGTTTTACTGGACTACTTTGGAGAACTCAAAAATGTGGAAGATAAATTTCACGCCGGCCTAGTCAGCGAAGGGGACAAGGAGTCCGAGCGCGTAATCAAAAACTATCTTCTAGATAAATTTCCGGGAACATTCTTTTTAGGCGAGGAAACTTTTTTCGCTAACAAAGAAGACAAGTCGTCTCAACAAGGTAAATGGATTTGCGATCCCTTAGACGGCACCACCAATTACGTCCATCAGTTTCCTGTTTTCTGCATTAGCTTAGCCTTTGAATGGCAAAACCAAGTACAAGTCGGTGTTATAGATGTTCCTATTTTAAATGAAACCTATACTGCCGTTCGCGGACACGGGGCTTTTGTTAACGGCAAACCCATTCACGTAAACAAGAACACTGACTTTAGCAAAAGCTTGCTAGCAACCGGCTTCTTTCCTGACGACAAGCAGGAACTGGCAGAGCAGCTGCAATATTTTGGCTCGATCGTAGGTGACTGCCGAGGAGTACGCCGTGCGGGAGCCGCTGCTTACGACTTATGCCAAGTAGCACGCGGTGTTTTCGATGGCTTCTGGGAAAAAAACCTAAGCCCTTGGGATGTGGCTGCCGGACAGATCTTAGTCGAAGAAGCTGGTGGCATTGTTCGTAGTTATAAAAATGAAACCCACACTCCGTATAGTCGATCTCTAGTGGCTGGCAATGCCAGTATTGTTGATGGTATTTTAAAACGTTTTATAAGTGTAAAAAAATAGTAGGTTTCTTTGGCTCTGACATTTCTGATTCTGTGCTATCTTATCTGGGGCTTGTTACCCGTCTACTGGAAACAACTTCAGCACATTGCGCCCCTTGAAGTTCTTTTTCATCGTATTCTTTGGTCGTTCCTATTTTATGGATTGACGATGATGATTCTTCATATTTTTTCTAAAAACAAAATAACGCCAGCATTGCATGCTTTAAAAAAAGATCCAAAAATCTGGGGCAAATTGTTTTTAAGCTCGTTCATGATCACAGGAAACTGGTTTATTTACATTTATGCTGTCAATTCCAATCAAATCCTACAAGCCAGTTTGGCTTATTACATTTCTCCTTTGATTTCGGTTGTTGTAGGAGCGATTGTTTATAAAGAAATATTAAGCCTACGCACACGCTGGGCCCTTGGCCTTTGCGCGCTGGGGGTGTTTTTGCTGGTGTTTGGACATTCTATTGTTAGCCTTGAAGCACCAACAGTGCCTTGGCTGGCGTTGAGTTTAGCTATTTCATTTTTCATTTACGGATACGTGAAAAAATCGATTGCTATGCCAGCCATCGCCTCGTCGTTTGTCGAAGGTTTATTTTTTGCGGTACCATCGGTATATTTTATTTTCATCAGCCCTTACTCGACCTTACCATCCTATACAACTCATGATTGGCTTTTGTTTATGATTGGAGGGGTCGCTACTGGCCTGCCTCTTGTTTTCTTTTCATACGCAGCCCAGAAGTTGCCGTTTTCCAGTATCGGATTCTTTCAGTATTTGTCGCCAACTCTACAATTAATGACGGCAGTTTTCATTTATTCCGAGGATTTCAGTTTGCAAAAAATCGCGGCATTTTCCTGCATTTGGCTAGGGGTCGGATTTTATGTCTCCCAGCTCATCAAGACCCAATCAAGCAAAACGATTTAGCCAGAGACATTGTTAATATTTTTTAATATGGTAAACCACCCGACCCAGCCCTTTGTTCCAATATGAAAAACAAAAAATCTTGAATTGAAAATCAACCGCAGATGATTTTTGATTATATCATGGGATTATTTTCAAGTTTCGCAAAAAGAGATTCTTCAAAAGTATTGACTCAAGCATTTGAGCGCCTGGCGCAAGCTAAAGACCTGCGCGACATTACGGCTATCGTTGCTGAATCAGCACGCCAAATTTCTGGTGCACAGGGAGCCACGTTTGTTCTTCGTGATGGAGACTTGTGCTACTACGCTGATGAACATTCCATTTCTCCACTTTGGAAAGGTAAACGATTTCCAATGGTAAATTGTATCAGCGGCTGGAGTATGATTCACCAAGAAGCCGTACTTATACCCGATATCTATCAAGACAATCGCATTCCGCACGATGCGTACCGGCCGACCTTCGTGAAAAGTTTATGCATGGTTCCCATCCGTGTAGAAAATCCTATTGGTGCCATCGGCAATTATTGGTCGGAATCGTACACGCCATCTGACGATGAAATTAAATCTTTACAAATTCTGGCAAACAGCACGGCGATTGCTCTTGAAAATCTGGAACTACGAATTGTTCTAACAAAACAAAATACGACGACCACGGGATTGCAACATCGCAATAACGAACTTGAGGTAGCCATTAATTCTATGGCCCATGACTTACGCACCCCCGTTGCAGGCATGACCGGAATGGCAGAACTACTGCGCATTCGCTTAGCAGATAAGATCGATAAAGACTCTTATGACTATCTTGGCGCCATAATGGATACTGGTCGTCAAGCAGCCGTACAAATAGAACGTATACTTATGCTTTATCGTGCCACAAACGGAAACCTGACCAAGCAGGAGTTAAATATCACGCAAATCACGCAAGAATTAATTAATGTCCTTAAGCCAGACCTACAAAATCGTTTGGTTGAATTTAATGTTGAGCCCCACTTAAAAGCGTATGCCGATGCGCCCTTAGTTCGGGTGGTATTGGGAAATTTACTTTCTAACGCTATCAAATATTCTTCCAGAAAACCAAAAACTAAAATTGAAGTAGGTCTTCATAAAAACGAAACTAGATTTAACACATTCTATGTTCGTGATAACGGTGATGGTTTTGAACCCGCATTGGCTAACAAACTATTCCAACCTCTTAATCGCTTACATACGCAATCTGATTTCGCAGGGACTGGATTAGGTTTAGCATCGGTGGCCAAAATTGTTGAAGTTCATGGCGGTCAGTGCAGCGCTGAAGGACGTCCTTCCGAAGGGGCCACATTCTTTTTTAGTTTACCGACATCCTAATTCCCTAAAAGGGCAACTGTTTACCTTAGCGACATCTTAGCTACCTAAGAAACGGCAGACACCGGGACTACCGTTTGCTGCTGGTAGAGCCGTGATTCTAAAAAACCTTTCCTTATTAGCTCTATCTGTACTGTTATTGGGTGCCCCCCTGGCTGAGGCCTATTGCTCAACTGAAGACATGAGCGCCGAACTTGGCGAGGTTCGTTCGCAAGGAAATATCGGCTGGTGCTATGCAAATACGGCGGCCGATCTGATTTCATATAAATATAGAAAGCAATGGAATGGTTTTCAGGCCTCTGCGATTTTTATCGCTTTAGGTTATAATTATAAACAAAATAGCAGCGAGCCTGGCTCTTATATTTTCACCGAAGGTGGCGACATTCGCGCTGCTATTAATTATGCAAATGAAATCGGTTATTCGTGCCCACGACCACTAGATAATGTGTTTGTCCTAGGTGGTTTTAATTTAGAGATCAAACAAAAACTTTATATCGCCGAAAAATTGAAATCACTTTTTGATAAACGATTGACCTCCAGCGACGGCTGGAAGGCCTGGCGTGATTATCTATATGATCTTCAACAAAAGAAATCTATTATTTCGCGTATTTCAGAAGAAGATTTGGAAAAAGCTCTCGCATTAGAATTAAATTTAGCTGTTGTCGAAATAGCTAAAGGCATTTGCCAACCCTACAAAGACAATATGAAAATATCGATTCAGAAATCTGATATCGGTCGTTATTTTAGTGACGATACAGAATATTATGATGATGTGCTGAAACAACGTGTGATGAAAAAACCTGATTTGATGGAACTCATTGATCGTCAAATTACCGCTAAGAATGTAGTTGGTATCGACTATGAAATTAAACTCATTAGCAAAGACCCAAAAGACTCAGACAGCCATGCCTCTGTAATCGTTGGCAGAGAAATGCGGGCCGGACAATGTTACTATAAAATCCGTAACTCCTGGGGCCCAGAATGCGGTTTCGAAGACGCCACTGGCAAAGTCATCCCCCGCTACAATGCCAAAGTGGAATGCTCCGAAGGTCACGTCTGGGTAAAAGGTACCGACCTTAAGGCTAACCTGTCCTCTATTGCCTATATAAGACCGTAAGAACGAGACTAGACTGGGCTAATTAACACGAACGGGAGTCTTTAGTTTTGCGTTTCACTATGATACACTGACTTATATTGGGACGGATTCCTGGGAGTAAAATATGAAAATTACGCACAATAAAGTCGGTCAGAATTTAAATATTACTGATAACAAAAAAGCGGAAAAAACAGACAAGCAATCAGAAGCTGGAAAACCAGATGCGGTATCTCTTTTTGCTCCCACAGAAGGTGCCGGCGCTTCGAAAGTAGCCGTATCCTCTCGTGCACAAGAAGCTAAAAAAATTAAAGAACTCGCTTTAGCTGCTCCCGATGTTGATCAAGCGAAAGTAGAAAAATTTCGTAAACTGATTGAAGACGGAAAATATAAAGTAGACGCTAAGGCCGTTGCCGACAGAATGGTCGACGACGAATTAAACTTCATCTAATAACTAACCAGCAGTAAAGGGAACATCGCATGGATGCGACAGTTGACAGAGCCTTCGAAAAATTAATTCTAAACTTAGATGACCTGGTCGGTTTATACCGCCAGCTTTTAGATCTTGCTCGTAAAGAAAAGCAATATCTTATCGATGCCGACACTGATCGCATCCTTGAAGTGAATTCACAAAAAGACGCTGTTTTACAAAAAGTAAAATTGGCGGACACTCTGCGTTTCAAACATGCAAAAGAGTTATGCGTGAAGATCGGTGCTGATTTTGAAAATCCTCGCCTATTAGAAATCGCACAGCGATTGCACGGTCCAAAAGGTGACCAACTCTATAATTTCCACTCAACACTTGAGATGGTTATTAAGCGTATTATTGAAATTAACAAAGATAACGAAGCGCTAGCTCAAAAAGCTATCAACACGTTAAACGGAACAATGAACAACATAAAAGAAACATTGTCAGGTAAGAAAACCTACGAAAAGAAAGGTACTTACAAAGCCGGCCCCGAAAGCAGCGGCAACTTTGTTTCTAAAGAAGCGTAGATTGAGCGAAGCGAAAATCTAGCAAATGGCAAAGTTCAGAATGAACAAGCCATAACTTCGACCCAATGGCGAGAGCGTTCACTCAACAGAGCGCTCGATAAAGCGCCAAGATCGAGGCTAGGCGCCGCCGGCCGCACAAGGAGCCCGACTGAGGCTTGGCAGCGCCAAGTCGCAGGGAGAGGCGACGCGGAGAACGAAGAGCTTGGCGCTTTATCGAGCGCGGCTCTCGGAGAAGAAAGGGACAGGATGTCTAAGATTTCGTCCATGATGGACGTGGGAAAAAGATCTCTATCAAATGCCCAAACAGCCTTACAGACTGTGTCGCACAATATTGCCAATAAAAGCACAGAAGGTTATTCCCGTCAGCGCGTAGACTTAGTAACTAACGAGCCGATCGGTTCTGGTAACTTACGTATTGGTATGGGCGCTAGAGCCAGTCAAGTTTCCCGAGTTAACAATCCTTGGTTGGAAAAACAAATTCAACGTGAACAAATGAATCTAGGCCAAGCAGAAACTAAAGCCGATGCCTTAGGCCGCGTGGAGCAAGTGTATAACGAGCAAGGCACTAAAGGTTTGAATCATCAAATGAATGAATTCTTTAACTCATTCCGAGAGCTATCGAATACGCCGGAGAGTTTGGCGTCACGTACGATGGTACGTGAATCGGCGAGTACCCTTGTGCAAACGTTCAAGAATATGAACAAGCAGTTGAAAGATGTTCAAACAGATCTAGATGGTCAAATCAAAACAACGACTGAAGAAATCAATCAGATTGCAAAAGAAATCGCATCATTGAATGAAAAAATTCAATTGGTTGAAGTTCAAAACGTTCCAGCCAATGACGAACGTGATCGTCGTGATCTACTAGTTAAAAAATTAGGTGAGAAAATCGATATTACTTGGGGTGAAGGCAATAACGGAATGTTAACCATCACGGCAGGTAATACCGCTATTCTGGTCTCAGGAACAAGTTCTAACGAACTAAAAGCGGCTCACACTGATGAGCGTGATCGCGTGGAGCTGTTCTATCGTTCAACAGAAAAAGGTAGCTTGTTTAATATTACAAACCAAGTTCGTGGTGGTAAAATTGGAGGCGCTTTAGAAGTACGCGACGATATTATTGAAAAGCATTTAGACACAATCGATAATTTGGCGTACCGTATGGCCGAAGAAGTGAACTATGCCCACGAATCTGGTTATGATCGCTATGGAAAGACTAACAACTCGTTCTTCGATTTGCCAAAAAATGTTAAAGGCGCATCAGAAACTCTATCCATCAACGAAGCGATTCAGTTAGATGCCGGCAAAGTATCTGTCGCGGCACGCCCTGACAGCCCCGGCGACAACACTATTGCAAATATTATTGGTGCCTTACAGTACCAAAAGGTCATGGATGAAGGAAATTCAACTCTAGATGACTACTATATTTCTCAAGTAGGCCAGATTGGTACAATTTCTCAGCGCGCAGTGAAAACGTTTGAGTCTCAAAAAAATATTTTAGATCAGTTAACTAACATCCGTGAAAGTATTAGCGGCGTTAGTCTAGACGAAGAAGCAACTAAGATGATCGAAATGCAAAAGGCCTACGATGCATCTGCCCGCCTAATTAGAACAGCGGACGAAATGTTTGATACGGTTTTAAATTTAAAACGAATGTAGTTTAAAGGATTATTAACGTGAGAATCGCAGATAAAATGCAATACAACCAAGTTCAAAAGAACATCAGTAAGAATCGTACTGATATGGCTGATTTGCAAAATCAGGCGGCAACTCAACGTCGTATTAATAAGCCCTCGGATGATCCATTAGCCACTACCCGCGTATTAGCCAGCCGTACCGAAGAAAAAACGAATGCTCAGTTTGTTAAGAACATTAATCAAGCTAAGTCATTTTTAGAATTTTCAGATCAATCTTTAAGCGAGTTAACAGAATTACTCGTTCGCGCAAAAGAACTCGCTATTAGTCAATCCAACGATGCGTCTGCAAATGCGCAGTCTCGTGCAATGACGGCTAAAGAAATCGAGCAGATCTACAATCAAGCAGTCCAAATCGGCAATCGTAAATTAGGCGAACGCTATATTTTCTCGGGATTTAAAACTCAAACTATGCCCTTCGATATCAGTGGGGAATACTCTGGAGATGATGGCGACTTAAAAATACAAACGCAAAAAGATCAATTCCTAGCCGTTAACCTACCTGGCAGCAAAATTTTTATGGGTAAAGGCTTTGAAGTCGATGGAATGATCCGCCCGGGACAAATCACGCCTCAATCAATTGATGACCTAGAGGGAATAAAACAGCGCGAGTTAGAATCCAAAGAACTTTATCAAGAGGACCAAGATAGCAAAATTTTACTTCGTGGACCAGCCAGCACGGGTTCCTCTAATCAAATAGGTGACAAGGACCCCACCAATGGTGATACCGGTGTAAATATTTTCCAAGTCATCAAAGGCTTAGAAGTATCCTTAAAAACAAATGATAAAACGGGTATCCAAAGCGCCATGGATTTAATCGATCAATCGGTTTCGCAAGTAGTATTAGGTCGTTCTGAAGTCGGTTCACGTATCATGGCTATCAATGGATCTCAGGATTCTTTACAAAAAGCGATTGTTGATAACAAAATTGTGGCGTCTCAACTCGAAGATGCCGATGTTTTTAAATTAGTCTCTGATATCAATAAGACAGACGCTGCTTTGAAAGCCACACTGGATACATCTGGCAAGATGATCCAGCCCAGTTTGCTTGATTTCTTGCGATAGTCGTTAAGAATACTTCACACGATTTATAATTATTTCATCCATTCCCTTTTTTTCAATCACTGCTCTGACGACTTTAAATGTTTACTTCTCGCTTGTTTCTGAATAGAAGTCCCCTGTCACGGCAAATTCGCCGAAGGAGATTTTATGAAATTGATTCTATCGATCGCTTTATTGGCTAGTTTTTCATTTGCTCAAGTTTGGGATGATGAGGATGGTTTTTCTAACCGCCAACCTAAATTATTTTGCTCTAGCAATGTCTTAAAAAATACAAACGGAGATTCGGTTCACCAGTTTACGTATTCGTATCAATGTGAAGACGCATTGAAAAAAATCAGCGGTTCATTATTCTGTGCCGGTAACGAGTTAAAAAATACTCGCGGTAAAGTAGTGAGTACCTTCACTTATTCTTACCAATGTGAAGAAAGCCTAAAAAAAATCAACGGTCCACTATTCTGCGCAAGCAATGCTCTAATGAACGTTAACGGTAAAGAAATTCACAAGTATACGTATTCGTATCAGTGCGACGAATCGTTAAAAGAGATCAAAGGCAATTTATTTTGTGCTGATACAGAGCTGAAAAATATCAAAGGTGCTCTTGTTGAAAAATTCACGTACTCATATCAATGCAAAGACGCTTTAAAAAACATCAAAGGCGAATTATTCTGCGCTAACAACAAACTTAAAAACATCAATGGTAAAGACGTACACTTGTTTACATATTCTCACCAATGCGAAGATTCTTTGAAAAACATCAAAGGCAAAATTTTCTGCGCCAGCAATGTTTTGAAAAACGTAAATGGCAAAGAAATCGAAAACTTTACTTACAGCCACCAGTGCCAAGAAGCTGTTAAAAACATCAAAGGCCAATTGTTCTGTTCAAGCGGCAATTTGAAGAACATCTTCGGCGATGTAGTTCATAACTACACATATTCACATCAGTGCACTGACGCTCTAAATAAACTTAAAGGTAACTTATTCTGCGCAGGTAACGTTCTTAAAAACGTTCGTGGCAAAGTGATCGAAACTTTCACCTACAGCTATCAGTGCGAAGACAAACTAAAACAAATTAATCCGTAATTTAATCAACCCAACTGAACCACTTAAAGGCGACTTTGCCCATGAGGTGGTTCTTGGGCAGAAAACCCCAAACGCGACTGTCCGCCGAATTTTCACGATTGTCCCCTAGGACAAACAGTTGATCGGCGGGGACCGTAACAGGACCATAGGGAGCTAATGGCACGACCGAGCTCCCTATTTTTTTTGCCGTGTAGGCCTCTGGCTGCAAAACGCCGTTAATAAAAACCTGTCCTGCGGCATCGACATACACCTGCTCGCCCGGTAGCCCAATCACTCGTTTTACATAAAAGGTCGACTCATCGACCGGGTATCTAAAAACAACAACGTCACCTCGCTTTACGTCTCCGGTATGAAATAGCCAGGTTTTAGTGAATGGAATACGAACGCCGTATTGAGCTTTATTCACAAATATCTGATCACCTGGCTTCAGAGTGGGATTCATGCTTTCAGTGGGAATACGGTAAGCCTCGGCCACCCCCCAACGAATGGTAAAGGCGACCAAAACATACAGAGACAGCTTTTTCATTTCTTTCGAATCAAACTTCATTTTCATATTGCTCCTTGCTTAAAAGCAGTTATATATGAGTACTGCATACTATACTTAATGTACGCTATACTTTACATAAAGTAAAGTATATTTTACTTATATTGGATCTGGCGTGGCTGATTTGAAAAAAGCTGAGTTAAAAAATAGGGTTAAGGGCTATCGCGCATTGCAAGGTGATCTGACCCAACAGCAGCTGGCGGACAAAGTCGGCTGCTCTCGCCAGACGATTATTTCAATCGAAACCTCAAAGTTTGTCCCGTCGGTTGAACTCGCACTAAAACTCGCAGCGGCTTTGAACGTAAAAGTTGAAGATATTTTCTTGTTCGAAGAGGAAGGAAAATCATGATTACACTGAACTGGATGCAAATCTGTATTATCATCTGCACGGCGATTTACTTGGTGATCGAGTTTTTGAACCGAAATGAAATCAAAGACGAACGCTACCAAATGATCGAATTAAAAACGCAAGCGTTAGTGAGCAAACTTACTGCTGCCGCACTGGTTCTGATCTCGCTAGTTTATATTTTTTACCCGGACACAGAAGGACTCTACTTATTATTTTTCCTTGCCATGACCTTCCTCTCAACAGAAATTCTAGCCAAACAATACTACAAACAAAAACTCTAAAAAAGCGCTGAATTTTTCTAAACAATAATTCTTAATAAGCACAAAAACCCCTCGCAGAGCAGGTTTCAAGCAAATTAAGACAATTACAGAACAGGTCCCAAAAAAGAACCACTCTCCTCAAAAACCGAAACGCGCTCACGATTTTGGTCTGAATCGAGGCCGCAGGAGGAAGGCGACTGAGGCTTGGCAGCGCCAAGTCGCAGGGAGTCCGACCGACGAGAACGAAGAGTCAGACCAAAAGCGTGAGCGCCCGGCTTGACTTTGATCGTGAGAAATAATACCTACAGTTCTCGTTAACTCAGCCGATACGTTTCAAAGCATAAGGTTAGTTAGCATTTATAAGGAGTATATATGCTCGTTCTCACACGGAAGTTGGGTGAAAGCATTGCGATCGATGATCATATCAAGATTCGCGTCGTTCAAATCAAAGGCAAACAAGTACGCTTGGGTATCGAAGCCCCTAAAGACACAAAAATCCACCGTGAAGAAGTTTACTTAGCGATTCAGGATCAAAACAAAGAATCCTCACAAGTTTCGTCTGATAAATCAAAATCTGTGGCTAGCTTGCTTAAGCCAAATTCAAAATAACAAATATCATTCAGGCTTTGAAATCCTCGGAGCCTTATTTACTGCCACTTTCACCTATTTTAGTCTTCCTATTGTTCTTTAACAGCCTCTAAAAAATCAAAACTTGCCCGAAGTTCCGTCACAAACAAAAATGCCGCTGGAGCCTCTCCCCTTGGCACCATGCAAAATGCTTTTTTCAATTCTCTTGAGTTTGCCCGTATTTAAGTCCAGATTTTATATGTGGACTAACCTTTTTTCTAGGCTAGCGAATCTAAATTTTAGGTATTTGTTCGTGAGCCGGGTTAAAATTAAAGAAAGAGTTAGTAAACGCCATTTGGGGGGATAAACATGGTAATTCAAACTTCAAGATTTGGTCCGGTGATGTTTGAAGCCGACGATATTCTGAATTTTCCAGAGGGGTTACTGGGATTTTCCGATTTACGTCAATTCGTTTTAGTAGATGATCCTACTGACGAAATTTTCATTTGGTTACAAAGCTGCGAGACTCCAGAAATCGCGTTCCCTGTGCTTGAACCAGAATTGTTCTCTCACACATATAAAGTAAATCTAACGAAGACAGACACTGAAAACTTACGTCTGCAAGCGAGCGAGAAAACAAAATACCTGTGCATCATCACAATCCCAGATGATCCAACTCAGATGTCGGCAAATATGAAAGCGCCGATCATTATCAACTTAGACAAAAAAATCTGCCGCCAGTGCGTTCTTCAAGACAACTCACTAGCGATTCGCGAGCCGATCTTCACCAAACTACAACAACGTGTCGTTCAAAATCCAACAATGACAATCAAGGATCAACTACAAGAATCTGACGTCATCGTGAAGATCAAAAAAGACCAAACGCCCGACAAATCAATCTAAAGGTACCAGGTCCTAAATTTCTGAAATCAAATATAAAAGGCTCCCAGCGGAGCCTTTTATATTTTTTGAGCAACCTCAAAACGTTTTCGACCTTATCGGAGTTTTTCGAAGGTGCTTTTTTCTTTATTTTTGCGCACGTTGGGGACCTCGAAGATTTGGTTATGGAACGAGATGTAGAAGCCTGGAGGCAGAAATCGTGTGGCGTAGAGGGCTTCCGTGACGTTTTGGGTGGCATCGGAATCCTCAAAGCCCATCGGAATCATGGCGCCGGTGAAGACGACTGGGACTTTGGGGCTTTGGATTTGTTGTTGGCAGTATTCGGCCGTGACTGTCATTGTGTCGGTTCCGTGTAGAACGACAATCGGTTTCTGCCCGTCTGTATTTTCTTTTATGTTTTGGCAAATGACTTTGCGGTCATCGTCGGTCATATACAAGGAGTCTTTACTCATCAGCGGTCTAACCTCGATAAACGTTTCTGGCAGGCGTAATTTCGATAGGATACGGTTCTTGATGCTGGTGCCGCGATTTTCCAGCGAGCCATCAAATTCGTTATAGGTCTTTTCGATTGTTCCCCCAGTCGCGAAAACCAGGATTTCATGAGCATTCTTTTGCATAAACTAATCCTGCCCAAGCTTAAGAATAATTGCAATCCCTGACAAGTCGGAGTAGGTTCAGGACCTCAAAAAACAGCAGAAAAGGGGTCTTACGTGACTACGTCAAATACCGAATTTAATCGCGAAGAATACATGAAAAACGAAAAGCGCATTATCAAGAAAGCCGCTGACTGGCAAACCATCAAAAAATACAATGATATCCGTTTGGAAAAAACGGCGGATGGTATCGGCAAAATCACGATCAACCGCCCAGAAAGCAGAAATGCATTCCGCCCCCAAACTGTTCTTGAACTGCAAGAAGCATTTCACATCGTTCGCGAAGACTCTTCTATTGGCGTTATTATCCTTTGCGGCGAAGGCCCAATGGCCTTCTGCTCTGGTGGCGATCAACGCGTTCGCGGTGACGCTGGCTACGTTGGATCAGACGGCGTTCCTCGTTTAAATATCTTGGACGTGCAAAAACAAATTCGTCAATTACCTAAACCCGTAGTGGCGATGGTCGCTGGTTACGCAATCGGTGGAGGCCATGTTCTACACATCGTGTGTGACTTAACGATCGCGGCTGATAATGCTCGCTTTGGTCAAACAGGTCCCAAAGTAGGTTCATTCGACGGCGGTCTGGGTTCAAGTTACCTAGCTCGTATCGTTGGCCAAAAGAAAGCGCGTGAAATTTGGTACCTATGCCGTCAATACAATGCAGAACAAGCATTAGACATGGGCTTAGTAAATCACGTCGTTCAATTAGAAGATCTTGAAATGGAAACTGTAAAATGGTGCCGTGAAATGCTGGAGCATTCTCCGATGGCATTACGTTGCTTGAAGGCGTGCTTGAATGCAGATTGCGATGGGCAAATGGGCCTTCTGGATCTTGCCGGCAACGCGACCCTTCTTTATTACATGAGCGAAGAGGCTCAAGAAGGTCGCGATTCTTACGTGAAGAAACAAAAACCAGATTTTTCCAAATTCCCGCGTTTACCGTAATGACCACAGCAACAACGACGTCAGCTCCAGTAATTAAAAATAAATTTCAAAGCGTTGTTTTGGCATTTCGTCCAAAGACACTAACGGCTTCGTTAGTGCCTTGCTTAGCAGCGACGGCTCTAGCGTCCACTACCGAAATGAAATTTCAGTGGTGGATTTTTGCGTATGCATTGATTGCGTCTTTCTTTATCCAAATCGGCACTAACTTAGTGAACGATGCGATGGATTTTAAAAAAGGCGCAGACACAGCTGAACGCATTGGTCCTCAGCGCATTACGCAGGCCGGAGTTTTAACTAGCATGCAAGTACTAGGACTTGCGACTTTGTTTTTTATCGGCGCCATCTTGTTAGGCGTACCATTAGTCAATGAAGGCGGTCAGCCCATTATCATTATCGGAATTCTTTCCGTAATGATGGGCTATGGCTACACTGCGGGTCCTTACCCACTGGCGTATCGCGGTCTTGGCGATTTGTTTGTGATTTTATTTTTTGGTTTAGCGGCTGTGATGGGACTATTCTTCTTGCATACAAAAATGTGGACGATGGATTCATTCCTTTTAGGTTTGCAAATTGGTTTGCACGCGACCGTATTGATTGCAATCAACAACCTTCGCGATATCGATGGCGATGCTAAAGTTAACAAGCGTACTCTGGCTGTTCGCTTGGGAATCCAAGGTGCAAAAAAGGAAATTTATTTCCTTTGCATAGCTCCGTTTGTTTTACAAATCTACTGGGCATTACACGGTCGCTGGGCAGCCGCCGTTCTGCCATTGATCGCATTGCCACTGGCAATCAAGATCATGAAGAACGTTAAAAACACAGCGCCAAGCCCGGCGTACAATCAGTTCCTTGGCCAATCCGCTGGACTGCATTTAGTATTTGGCGTTCTGCTTAGCATAGGATTTATTCTATAATGTGGATCCACAAATACCTGCTCCAACCTGTGGATTCACTTAATTCAAGGAGCAACAAAGAACCTCGCTTGGGGTTCTTCATCAAAAATGCAAACGCGCCTTCAAATCAAGACGACCTGATTCAAAAATTCCTAAATTACACTGAGTTTATTCACTGGCCGGAGCTGGGCGATCCCAACCTGGCTGAATTAAAGCCGGCTTTGATGAAAACAGTAAATGCTGATTTTCAATTTCCGTTTTCAATCTCTGAAAACGATTTAGTCACCGTTAAATCCAACGCCCTTGTTTCCCGCTATGATAAACTGTTGGGCCAAGAAATGGAGCATCTGCAAGACGGAAAATTCGAAGTCTTGAAATTTAAAATGGGCCGTAATTTCAAAGACGAATACGCTGCATTGATGAAACTAAACCTAAAGCCATATTTAGTTCGAATTGATTTTAATAACTCACTAAATTTCAAAGAAGCTAAAGAAGCTCTCGATAAGCTGAAGAAGATTCCCAATTTAGAGTATGTCGAAGACCCTACAGAATATGGTGATTATCACTGGTCAGAACTCGAAAAAATCACACCGATTGCTTTAGATAACTTTACGACTAACATAAAAAATCCAAAGCATTTTCAGTATCGCGTACTTAAACCACTTCGCGGAATTTCCTTGCCAGAGATTACCGAGTGGACCATCCAGAAAAAGAAACTCGTAGTTACTAACTTGATGGATAACGTCGTCGGCACTTGGCGAACGTACATCTATTTTTGTGAACTAAAAAAACAGTTTCCGTATCATGTAATTACCCCTGGCTTTCATACACACGCGCTGTACAGAAACTATGAACACGTTTCGCTGTTAGGGTTTAAAGGTTCGGAGTGGTCGTATGATCAAGAAAAACTACAAAAACTATTAAACGTTTTGGAAAAACTAAACTGGTTACGCATTAGTATTCTAGATTCTAAAAACTTGGAGCAAGTTCTAAAAGATGCCGGGGTGGAACAGTGATGGTGACATTATTTGATCCCAAGCCTTGGCTCCCGCCCAGCGCGGATATCAGTGTTTTACCTGATACAATTTTTGGTTCTGACGAATCATTCCTATTTTTAAATGATCAACTCAGCAACGAACGAAAACTAGAAATTACAACTCAAGTAAATCAGTTTTTAAAATCTTCTAATGTTATAACGTCACCTTCGTTGTTAATTCCAACATCAGGGACGACCTCGCATAATTTAAAAATCGTAGTTCTGAAAAAAGAAAGTGTCCTCAATGCCGCAAAAAAAGCCAATGCGTGTTTAAAAACGAATGCAGACGATAACTGGCTGGTGTCGCTACCGCTTCATCACGTCGCCGGCCTATCCATTTTGGCGCGTGCGTTTTTGAATGCAAACAAAACGTACTATTGGAACAAGTGGGATCCTGCTACATTCATTAAGAATTTAAATTCTTGGAACATCAGTTTTTGTTCGCTGGTACCGACTCAAATTTTTGACTTAATTTCCCAAAATATACCGGCACCAAAAAGTTTAAAAACCGTGTTGGTGGGTGGTAGTGCCCTACCGGGTTCCCACTGGCAACACATGAAGCAACTGGGTTGGCCACTTCTAAAAACGTTTGGTATGACCGAAACGGCAGCGTTTATCAGCACAAGCAACGGCGATAAGTATTATGATCCATTACCTTCGGTCGAAATAAAATTAGACTCCAATCATCGTTTAGCGATCAAATCAGATTCTTTGTTTGATGGATATCTCATTGAGAATGATAGCTCCGTTACTGATGGCAGCGTAACCGTAAGAGCTACCCGATGGGAGTTCCGTCCGATTGAGCTGCAGGATGGCTTCTGGTCAACCGAAGATAAAGCCATTTTAAATGGAAATCAATTTCACATCTTGGGACGCGATCAAGGAATCATCAAAATCAAAGGCGAGCTGGTCAACATTCAGACTTTGAATCAAAGAATGACCGAGGTAGCTGCGCAGACAGAATCAGGCTTAGCCGCCCCAATCCTGCACTTCTTCCCGGTTGAGCGCGATGAGCATGAGCTTTTTGCGGTTTTCACTAAGAGCCAAAATGAAGCTCAATTAAAGACTGTCATTAAACGTTTTAACGCGCTCGTCTTGCCTTATGAGCGTGTCACTTGGTATATTGTTGTAAACGAAATCCCTAGAACAGATTTAGGGAAAATCAAAACGAGTTCATTTAACACTGACTCATTTAAGGAGAGCTATTTTGAAAACAGACAAAGTATTCTTTAGTGAGTATGCCATTTTCGTATGTACAAAATGCCAAAAATCGATTCCGGCCCGCACTGCAGATTCCGCACCCGCAACCGATATCGCCGAATCAATCAAGAGTCAGTGGAAAACTGAAATGAACACTATGGGCTTAAAAGGCAAAGTGCGTGTAATGACCAGCAGCTGCCTAGGTGTATGCCCTACCGGTTTCCAAGCCGTTACGCAAATTTCCATGACCAATCCAAACGATAGTTTAAGCTATGTGTTCAACCCATTTGAAGAAACAAATCAGGTTCTAGAAACCATTAAAAAGTCGGTCACTAAGTAGGCATCATTTAGACGTCCATTTACGCAATAAGTTATCGAAAGATTTATCTAATTTTGAATTGCTAGGTCTCCAAAATTCAGGAAACATGATGCCTACAACTGGAGGAACTTGTGAAAAAAATTATGATCATTAATTTGATTATGGCGGCAGCATTTATCTTTTCATCATGCACTAAAAAAGAAGACGTAATCCTTATCGGCGAATACGGTTCTTTAACGGGTGATGATGCTACATTTGGTATTTCAACAAACAAAGGTATCAAAATGGCTTTTGATGAAATCAACGCTAAAGGCGGCATCAAAGGTAAAAAAATCAAACTTGTCACAGAAGACAATCAAGGCAAAAACGAAGAGACAGCTAAAGTTGTAAATCGTTTGATCACACAAGAAAAAATCATCGCGTTGATCGGCGAAGTAGCGTCATCTCGTTCATTAATTGCGGCTCCTATTGCGCAAAAAAATGGCATACCCATGGTATCCCCTAGTTCGACAAATCCAGAAGTGACTCAAAAAGGTGATAATATTTTCCGCGTTTGTTTCATTGACCCCTTCCAAGGTTTAGTAATGGCAAAATTCGCGATCGAAAACTTAAAAGTTAAGAAAGCCGCTATCTTCAGAAAAAATGGCGATGCGTACAGCGAAGGTTTAGCTAACGTATTTGCAACGGAATTCAAAAAAATGGGCGGTGATATCGTAATCGATATTCAGTACCAACCAAAGGACATCGATTTCAAAGCTCAGCTAGCAGAAATCAAAGCTAAAAAACCAGACGTTATCTTTGTGCCTGGTTATTACAGCGATGCGGGCAATATCGCAAAACAAGCAAAACAAATTGAACTTAAAGCGACTCTACTTGGTGGAGATGGTTGGGATTCTCCAAAATTGCACGAGATCGGCGGCGAAGCGATCAATGGTCACTACTTCTCAAATCACTACACAACGGAATCAACTGATCCAGTGGTTGTTGAATTCATCAAAAAATTCAAAGCTCGTTACAACGACGAAGTACCAGATGGTCTAGCAGCATTAGGTTACGATGCCGCAAAAATTGTTGCAGAAGCGATCGAACGTGCTGCCGATTTGAAACCAACAATGATCCGCGATGAAATCGCCAAGACAAAAGACTTTGTTGGAGTGACTGGAAAGATCTCGATGAATGCTGAACGTAACGCTGTAAAAAGCGCTGTTGTTGTACAAGTCGATGGTGAAAAAAGAAAGTATGTGACAACAATTAATCCGTAAGACAGTATTGTCTTATGGAAGAATTGCTGCAGCATTTGATTAATGGCTTAAGTCTCGGAAGTATCTACGCCCTAATCGCATTAGGGTACACAATGGTTTACGGTATTCTGCAAATGATTAATTTCGCCCATTCAGAAGTTTATATGATGGGCGCTTTCTTTGCCTACTACTCTGCCAGATTTTTAAATCTCTCATCATCACCAGGTTTCGGATCGCTAGCGATCGTCTTGGTGATTACGATGGTTCTTTGTAGCTTGTTAGGTTTAGCGATCGAAAAATTCGCATACCGCCCTCTACGTAAAGCTCCTAAATTGAACGTTCTCATTACAGCGATTGGTGTAAGTTTATTCTTACAATACTTTGCACAGCTAGTTTTCGGTGCCGATCCAAAAGTATTTCCAAATTTAATTGAAGATCAAACCTTGTTCTCGATTGCAGGCGCTCCCATTAAATCATTCGACGTTACAATCTTAGTCGTCAGCTTGCTTTCAATGGGCATTTTACATTTCTTAGTTTATCACACCAAACTGGGTAAAGCGATGCGCGCTGTAAGTCACAATGCTTCTGTGGCATCAATCTTGGGTGTGAACGTATCGCGAGTTATTGCTTACACATTTATTATCGGATCTTCACTGGCTGGTATCGGAGCGATCCTAGTTGGTATTAAATACCAAAAAATCGAACCGATGATGGGCACGATGATTGGACTTAAAGCGTTCGTTGCTGCCGTTTTAGGTGGTATCGGAAGTATTGCTGGTGCAGTTACTGGTGGATTGATTCTTGGTGTTTCTGAAATTCTAGTCGTTGTTTACGGATCGTCTCAGTATCGTGATGCCCTGGCGTTTTTAATTTTAATTTTTATTCTTTTAGTTAAACCTGCCGGTATGTTCGGTAAGAACAGAATCGAGAAAGTATAATGAGAGCAATCAAAACTCCTTTAATCGCAGCTTTAGGTATTCTAATTGTAGCGTCTGCACTGGGTTTATTAACAAACTCATATATCCAATTAATCATTTTGTTTTTATTCGTAAACTCGATCATGGGTATGAGTTTGAATCTTGTGAATGGCTATACAGGGCAGTTTTCTTTAGGTCATGCGGGCTTCGTTGCTGTGGGTGCTTATGTTACAGCTGCAATCACAACTAAGTTTCCGGTTCCTGCTGGATTGATGGCTCTTCCTTACTTTATCTTAGTTAGCCTTGGCGCTGGCGTCATCGCAGGTATCTTTGGTTATTTTGTCGGCCTTCCATCGTTACGTTTGAAAGGCGACTACCTTGCCATCGTAACCTTAGGTTTCGGTGAAATTATTCGCGTCAGCTTGAATAATATGTCCTACTTTGGTGGTGCTCTAGGTATTTCATCTATTCCTTCGATGCCGGAAATTGATTTAGGTGGGTACGTAATTTCTACGTTCGTAACATCGCTAATCTTTGCAATTTTTTGGGCGATTATATGTTTCTTCGTTATCTGGCGCTTGTTGAAATCAAGTCACGGTCGCTGTTTCTTAAGCGTTCGCGAAGATGAAATCGCTGCCGAAGCGATGGGTATTAATACTACCAAATCTAAAATCCAAGCCTTTGTAGTCTCTAGCTTCTTTGCAGGTATCGCGGGGGCTTTATACGCTCACTTCACCAATTATGTTAGCCCAGCTAGCTTTACGTTCCTAATGAGTATCGATGCGGTTATCATGGTTGTGTTAGGTGGAATGGGCAGCATGACAGGCGTCTTAACTTCGGCATTTATCATTACAGTTTTACCTGAAATCCTAAGATCTTTAAAAGATTTCACGGGTGGAGTTGATTTACGTATGATCATTTATTCTTTGGCACTTATTTTAATTATGATCTTAAGACCACAAGGTCTGTTTGGATCTAAAGAAATTTCTATTAGGAGGAAGAATGTCAGCTCCTCTACTTGATGTTCGCAATATCACTATGCAATTTGGTGGACTGAAAGCTGTTGATAGCCTTTCCTTCCAAGTTCAAAAAGGACAGCTTGCTGGTTTGATTGGTCCAAACGGTGCAGGGAAAACCACAGTATTCAATATGCTCACTGGTGTTTATAAACCAACGTCAGGCGAAGTCGCTTTTGAATCTAAAAAAGTCAGTGGACTTAAACCGTATGAAATTTCTAGCCACGGTTTAACTCGTACCTTTCAAAACATTCGCTTGTTTAAAGATTTAACGGTATTAGAAAATGTTTTGATCGCTAATCATCAACATGTGAAATATACATGGACCGACGCTCTACTTTTAAACCAGACGTTCGAAAAAGAAGAAAAGCAAATCACAGATAAAGCGAAAGAGATTCTGCATATTTTCGGTCTTTCAAATAAAATCGACGAACGTTCAGCCAACTTACCATACGGCGAACAACGTAAACTTGAAATCGTGCGCGCTCTTATGACAGAGCCGAAAATGATTCTTTTAGATGAGCCGGCAGCGGGCATGAATCACTCGGAAACCCACTCTTTGATGGAATTAATTGCTAAAATTCGTAAAGAGTTCAATTTAACAGTATTGTTAATCGAACATGATATGAAATTAGTTATGGGTATTTGCGAGCAAATCTTTGTTCTTGATCATGGTGTTAAGATCGAAGAAGGAGCTCCAGAGAAAATTAAATCTTCTAAAAAAGTTATCGAAGCTTACCTGGGCGTCGATGCGGACGAGTCACACTAATGCTAAAAGTATCTAATTTAAAAGTTAATTACGGCGCTATTAAAGGCTTAAAAGGTATCTCTTTTCACATCAATAAAGGCGAAATCGTTTCTTTGATCGGGTCTAACGGCGCCGGCAAAACGACAACATTGAGAGCGCTTTCGGGAATCGTTGAATCTGAAGGTAATATCGAATTTAAGGGCAAAGAAATCTCTAAAATTCCCTCTCACCTGCGTGTGACTTTAGGGATTGCACAATCTCCAGAGGGTCGCGGAATTTTTCCTCAAATGACCGTGCAAGAAAATCTAGAATTAGGTGCTTACTCACGTAACGATAAAGACCAAATCCAAAAGGACTATAATCGTTGCCTAGAACTATTTCCACGTATCAAAGAACGCTTATGGCAGCTAGCTGGGACTTTATCTGGCGGTGAACAGCAGATGGTTTCTATTTGCAGAGCTATCATGTGCAAGCCCGATTTGTTGTTACTGGATGAACCGTCACTTGGTCTAGCTCCACTTATCGTGAGTCAGATTTTCGAGATTGTGAAACAATTAAACTCGGAAGGTATGACTATTTTGTTAGTTGAACAAAATGCAAAACAATCTTTGATGATCTCTCATCGCGCGTATGTTTTGGAAACAGGACTTATCACGCTTGAAGGCTCGGGCAAAGACTTGTTAAGTAATGATGAAGTTCGCCGCTCGTATTTAGGAATTTAATTAAACACCTAAAACTAAGATCGAGTTTATTCACTAAGTTGTTATTACAATCCCTTAATAAGTATATAATTTAATTCAATTAACGAATCTATTTATATAGGGGATTATATGAAACGTAAACCATGGTCGTTGATCGTTTTAGCCTTACTGCATTTCTTTGCTCCAATCGGAAATATTATTGCGAACTCTATTTTTGCGAACGTTTCGATTGCTACATATGTCAGGGCTCTTTTTCACCCTGATGAACTAGCTAGAACAATCATATTTCTATGTATTCCCATTCTTGGCGGTATTTTAATATATATCTGCAAGAAGTGGAGCTATTACCTTTACTTAGCTTTAATGATTTTCCCATTCGCATACAGTTACATGTCGTGGCAGTCACAACCAACGATCGAACTTGGTATTTACTTAATTGCATTCTACTTAATTAACTTACTTGTTGTTGGCTACTTCATTCTTCCACAAGTTCGCCAAGTGTACTTTGATCCACGTTTGCGCTGGTGGGAAACAAAACCACGTTTCAAAGCGGAATTCGAAACTGCGTTTACTTGGGTCGATCAAAAAGGCCGCGGTGAAATCAAAAATCTATCTGAAGGTGGTTTGTTCATCGAAACAGACATGAAAATGAACACAATGGGTCGTATCGATATCGACTTTAAGTACAAAGATCAAGACTATGCGCTTAAAGGTGAGATCGTATACACAAAAGGTTCTGGCGGACGTTATGGGTACGGAGTGAGTTTACTTACATCAGAAAAAGAAATTGAGACTGTAAAACGCTTAATCAAAGCCATGAGTGAACAAGGACTTCTGATCACAGGTCGCGCTCCGACTAATGAAGACACATTCTCCTATTGGGTGAAGCGTTTGTTAACTCAACGCAAAGGTTGGGTTCCAGAGACAGATAACTCATCTAAGAAAATTGGCTAAGATTTTTTCAAACTGTATATGTTAATAAAGCCTCCATGTTTCGGGGGCTTTTTTTTATGGCATTTTAGGTTGTTTAATTAAATTAATTTGCTCTGAAATTAGCTTCAAATTATTTTCCATATGCTCGATGTAACTTATATCACGAGGTTTTGGCGTTGATCCTGAGATAGGCGCCACCACCAAAGTTGTTAAAAGAGCCAGACCCCATTGCCTAGCTAAAAGATATTTAGCCGAAAGATACGTTCCACCTAAGTACACTCCTTTAACTGCAGCATCGATAAATAGAAGTTCTGCAACGTAGAGATTTTCTTTAGATTCATTTCCATTGAAGCATTTTTTCATGGCCAACATAAAGCCATTTGAATTTAACAGTTCATATAGGTACATACCCGTGCCCCGAGTATGCTGGAACACGCGAGTTCCTTCTTTCCAACCGGACCTAATAATTTTATCAGCAGCGTAATTTACATCACCCATCGTTCCCAAAAAAACATTAGCTTCATGAGGTGTAAACTCAAAATTACTCATCTTGCGATCACGAGCTAGCTGGCAAGACTTTAGAGATTCTCTAAACGCCCGCGTTTCCTTTTCATTTAATTCAGAAACTGCTGCTTCATGCGAAGGTGTCCATCCGCTTTGGGCGAAGGACACCGACAGGATTAAACTAAAGAAAAGAATAATCTTAGGGAACATAGATATTAGTTAGACGCCTGCAATTGAGCCAGCTGCCCTTGAAGTTGTGCAGAGAATGTTTCTAACTGACTCTTTTGAGCTTTTAAATCACTCAATAGAGGAATGTTGTAACCATAGTCTTTAATGTAGCCAACAGCACCAGTACCAATTCCCAGAGTTGCGCCAGCTCCTAACACTAACCAAGCCAATGGATGTGCTTTTGATTTAAATGCAACAACAGTTCCGATGGCTAACGCAACACCAGCACCTAAGGCCACTGCATTTTGAACCGGAGTAATTTTGCCTTCAATTTTGTTGATAGCGGCATCTAATACCAAAGTGAAATTATCATTGTTTATTTTAGTTTCCTGAATGTAACCCACTAAGTACGCTTTACGAACGGATTCGTTACACACTTGCGGATTGGCCAATACATACTTTAAATTCTTTTTTCTTGCGTCGATACCTTCAGCTAAAGTGAAGTGATTCTTAATTCCCGCTTTTCCTTCTTTAATTGCCTTAGCACCAAAAATAGCCGCGCCAATGGAATTGATCACTGCGCCAGCTACATCACCGCTAAGGGCAGCAGAAACAGCATCTTGTCCTGCCGAAGCAGCGCCCGCTGTGTTACCAGCTGATCGTAATGTTGAATCTCTATCGATTGCTGTTTTAGTAGATTCCATAATTTTAATCTGACCTAGTTCCATTTGCAGGATGCTTGCACACGGATGACTAACTGGAACCGAGATTTCAGCTTCTTTACTTCCGAAAATATTGAACCCGGCAGCAGAGGCTGAGTGCGTAACTAACATTACAGTTACTAATGAATAGGCGATTAGTTTTTTTGAAAGTTCAGTTTTCATTTTTTTTCTCCTGTTATTTAAAATGCACAGGAACACTCTAGTGCAAGGCATGCCATGCAGTTTTTACAGGTAATAGTGTATAAAAACGAGACACTTTTAGAGAATAGCGACGATTGTGGCCGACACCCAATAAATGGAGTCCTTTTCACAAGCTCATAGAGGCTCAAAAACTTGCACTATATTGCAGTAGAACCGGAATAAAATCTTTGGCAACTGTTAGGATTGGCTATCCAGCCCCTTTGCAGCCATTTAGGAATTTTTGATTTGAACAAAAGTAGTTTTCGGTAATCTTCGACTACTTTGGCGGACGTAAGCGCGTACTCATCCGTGTCGTTGTGTTGTTCACCCGCAATCTTTAAAATCGGAGGCAAATTGGACTTTTTAATTTTGCTCTCAATTCTAACAAGCTCCCGATGATAACGTTTAAATTCGGACTCAATATTTTCTGGATTTGCAGTAAAAGAATCGATCACCGCAGGATTAATTATAATCCACTCAAATATTCCAGGAAGAAGTGAGCCATTTTGTACATATCCATTAACGTGTAAAATAAGATCAAATTCGGGTACTGGTCCAACAAGTCGCTGAGCATCGTGATTTTCTGCAGACACCACTAGCCCTATTTTTAGGGGTGATTTCCTGATTTTGAAAGCAAGTAAAGCTTCGCCGTTTCCATAGACTTCGTTAGTACCGCCCGTTCGAGCCCCGACAGGGTTATGCCATGTGAATAGACCTTGCTCTCCGTAAAATATTGGCGAATAAGAGGCAAATATACTATTGTTCAAAGTTTTTAAAGGAAATGTAGATTTGGAACTAGCCTTCGGCAAAAGGCTCCTAAGAGATTTGATGGATATCCAGTGATATAAATACTCTGGAGCCGGGATATCAATTTGTCGAAGTGTAGCGACATCGGCCGCTGTGACGCTATGAACTACGGAATCAACTGAATAAAAATGCTCAGATGTAGAGGCCAATGCCTCACTTTGAATGAGTCCATAAACTATAGCTAGAAAAGGAAAAACTATTTTTACCATACTATGAAAGTGGAATGGCTTGCGAATACTGAGCCAGCCGTTGTAGATCAAAATCTGCGAAACTTGAACAGGCCGAACAAACTTTAAACAGTAATCTGCAAATTGTCGAACTCACTCGAAGATAGTTCGTGCTAAAGAGTCTAATTACATTATTTCAATACAAATTTCTCTTTTCATTAAACGTTAACATCTCCGTCAATGCGTTTAAATTGAAAAGGTTTTACTGTCATCTTTTTACCACCCTGAATGATAACCTCTTCTTGCTTTGTCTTTGTCTGCTGAGGCTCACTAGGCGCATCAAAAAATTGCGAGAACGTATTCATGATTTCGTTATTGATCTCGATCGCTTTTTTAGAAAAAGCACCTTGCGGACGCTGAGGTTGCATGGTTTGAATGGCACTCGGAACCGCTTCCCCTAGACTGGTTGCTGCTTCAACCGGTTTAGTTTGTGATTGCGCGGCCATTGCAGAACGAAACTGATCGCCAAGCTTTTTCAAATTTTGATTATCCACTTGAGGAATCTCGAATGCAGTTTCCAAGTTTCTAAGTGGATTAGTTTCTGTTTTGGCCTCAAAAATTGTTGGGATATTCAAATCCAAATCGGGAGCATCATCAACCGTCAGCTCTTCTTTCGCCCACTCCGGTAATTCACTTGCTTCAAACTGCAATTGGTCTCGATTTAGCTTAACGATCAATTCAATTTCACCATGAGTCAAATCAATGGCTCTAGAAATTTGATCCACCGATTGCCCAGCATGAGCCATTTGTGCGGCTTTTACATATTTCTTTGTGTACTGACGCTCTAAGATTTCCTGGTGCGGGATTTTATCTTGGAAAATGTTCGCCACCTCTAAACTTTTTGCGATATTTTTTTCGATCTTACCAATGACTTTGTCGGCATCAATAAGCTTTGCCTGGATGTCCTTGATTTTACCTTCAAGAATTGCAATAAGCTGATTTACTTGCACTTCCGTTCGGTCAGATAGATCTTCAAGAACAGCCAATTTACTTTGCAATAATTGAAGACCTTTACTTAGTCTTTGATCTTCTTGATTTTGAATTTTATTTATTCTTACCCATAAAGTAGCAATAGCCGCCACTGACACCACTTGAAAAATTACCAGAATTAAATACGTAATACCCACACGAGCTCCTTAAGGCCATCCATTGCCCCACTCCTTTATTTTATGAAAGGACTGGATTCGCCACAAGTCTGGTTAGTCTTATGGTACATTTAACTAGTAGTTGGTTTAGAAATACCCTACCTCGACTTTCATCTGCTCTAAATAGTTGATAACATTAAAGTTGTTTGAAAATTGAACGATAAGGTCTGTATGGAGATAAACCGTTATGAAAATATCTAAACTATTTTTTGCCATAGTTTCCGGATTTGCTTTATTTACTTTTGTGGCGTGTGGGCCTGTGAAGTTTTCATCGAGTTCCAACACACCTACTGAGCCAGATCCAGGCGCTGAAGTTCTAACCCCTCCTAAGGATCCTAACGACCCAACAATACCTCCGCCAGTGACGGGAACACGTGACGTTACAACCACTCACGTAGTCAATGCGAATCAAGATAAAGTCGACATCATTCTAATCGTAGATAACTCAAGCTCAATGAATGCCGATAACATCAAGCTAGCCGATCGCTTAACTACATTTGTAACTCAGTTAGAAAGTGCTTCAATCGACTGGCAAATGTGTTTAGCAACTACGACCTACGCTTACATTAACAATTACAATTATTGGGGTCTTTCCGTTAGCTGGGGCACAACTTCTAGCAGTAGCGCTTCTCATTTTTACAACCCAGCAGAAAACTGGATTTTAAAACGTCAAAATGGCGCCAATCTGCCAGCTATCTTTAGATACACTCTTGAGAACAACATCGGCACAGGCGGCGCCAATACAAATGACGAACGCGGTATCAAAGCAGCCTACTGGCATGCGAACTACAAAGACTATAACAAATGCTATCGCCCAGGAGCCGCTCTAGCCCACATCTATATTTCAGATGAAGATGAGCGCAGCATTGGTGGTCGCGCCGCTGAAAAATATTATACAGACGAACTCCGTCCATTAGACGATGACGATACGCCAAGCTCACTTGTCGATAAAGTAAAAGAAAAATTAGGTGCTGACATTCGCTTCCGTGCAAACTCTATCGTTGTTAAATCTGGCGATACGACATGTTTAGCAGCACAGGATGCACAAGGCACAAAAGCTCACTACGGCAAAAACTATGAAGCCCTTTCCAGTATTACAGGTGGTGGTATTGGTTCGATTTGTGATACGGACTACTATAACAACTTGAATTTCTTCAATACAGTAATTAATGACTCACTGGATTCTATGCCACTCGAGTGTAACCCAGTTAGCAATAACGTAGCGGTGACAATCACGCCAACACAAACTGTATCGACTTCAATTCAAGGTCAGAGTTTATTATTTAACCCCGCTGTTAAAGCAGGCTCTACGATTGTGGCTAAATATAAATGTAGCCTAACTTCGAATAACCGAGTTCCTAATTCTGTAGCAAACGAGCAACCCGGTTTCTGGGCCCGATTAGTAAACTGGTTTAAGTCGTTATTTTAGGCTTAAAGATATTTAAGCCTGTTCTATTTTAGAGGTAAATTCGACCATTCGATCAACAGCGGCTTTCATTTTTTCAACGGAAGTCGCAAAGCTCAAACGTAAATAACCTTGATTACCGCATTCGATACCTGGAACGGTAGCCACAAAGTATTTCTCTAGTAAAATATCCCCGAACATTTTGTCATTTTCGATCACTACGCCATCGAATTTCTTACCTAAGTACGATTTGATATCAACCCATAAATAGAAGGCACCTGGAGGATCACTTAATTTGAAGCCCTTCACGCGTGACAATTCTTTCATCGCTTTTTGCTTTCTATCTAGAAGAGTTTTATTTGTTTCTTCGATATCGCTATCACAATGAGCCAGCGCCGTTAAAACGGCGTGCTGAGAAATACTAGATGCCGACCCAGTCGACTGACTTTGATAGTCGGCCATCGCCGTGATTAGCTTTTGTGGACCCATCGCCCAGCCAATACGCCATCCTGTCATCGAGAACGATTTAGACCCACCGTTGATAGAAACTAAGCGATCTTTCAAATCAGGAGCTACATGCAATAAGTGAGGAGCCACCCCATTGATGCGATCATTTGGCGAAAACACTAGGCGATTGTAAATATCGTCAGATAAAATCACCACGTTTGGATGTCGCCTGAAGACTTCTGCAAACGCCAGAAGTTCTTCTTTAGTATACATTAAACCCGTTGGATTACTTGGCGAACAAAACAAGAACGCTTTTGTTTTAGGACCAATCGCTTTTTCAAGTTGTTGAGGAGTGAGTTTGTAACCTTCTTTTTCACCACATGTGATGATATGAGGTACACCGTCTGCTAGTTCAACCATCGTTGGATAACTTACCCAGTATGGTGAATGAATAATAACTTCATCCCCAGGATTACATAGCATTTGCAAGGCAGCAAAAATGATAAACTTAGCGCCTGAACCCACCGTTACTTGTGTCGGTGCATACTCAACGCCGAATTCTCTTTTAGCATTTTCTGCGATTCGTTTTCTAAGTTCGATCGTTCCGTTTGCTGGCGTGTACTTTGTGATATTTTTTTGGATGGCTTCAATACCTGCTTCTGATGGTTTCTTAAACGTGGCCCAGTCAGGTTCACCAACTGTTAATGAAATTACGTCGTGACCTTTCGCTTGAAGGTCTTTTGCTTTGGCTACCAATGAAAGTGTTGGAGACGGTTTTAAATTTAACGCACGCTTTGAAAGCATAGTTAATCCTTTTTTAATTTTTTAATTTTCTCGTTTAGTGCTTTTTTTACTACGTCAGGAACTAGGTCTTTCAGGGAACCCTTATTCATCGCTACTTCCTTTACGCCTCGTGAGCTTACATAGTAGTATTCAGGACTAGCGAAGACAAGCAATGTCTCAATGTTCGGGGCTAGCTTGCGATTGATGTTGGCCATAGTCATTTCGTATTCAAAATCCACGACAGCACGTAATCCTCTAACAATCTTGTCGATTTTTTTAACTTTCATATAGTCTGTCGTTAAGCCCGCGTGGATATCCACTTTTACATTTGGTGTCGTCTTTAGCGCTTTTAAAATAAGTGACTTGCGCTCCTCTGCGGTAAACATAAAATTCTTCTGTTCATTGTTAGCAACTAGGACAACTACTCTATCAAATGACTTGGAAAGGCGCTTAATAATATCCACATGCCCCATGGTAATAGGATCAAAACTGCCTGGATATACGACTTGATTACGTTTCATTGTTTAGCTCCTTTGCCTTAAAAAACGAAAGTATCTTGTCCCCGTAATCACGAAAGTCGAATCTGACAAGTCGTTCATATTCTGGCTCCATACGTTCTTTTTTTTGTGATTCAATCGAAATGAATGTTTCCGGTGTATAGATTGATGTTTTATCCAAAGCTTCCATTACGTCATGAGCCATTTTTTGAGTGAATGGCGGATCGATAAAAATAAAATTGAATTTTCTATCGGTTGATTTTTTTAGAAAACGAAACGCATCTAACGTCACAATTTCGTAACTACTTTTTTCAACCTTTAATTTCTCGATATTTTTTTTTAAGATTTCAATCGATTTAGGATTTTCATCTACGAATACAACTTTTTCAGCCCCACGAGAAATCGCCTCTAGCCCAAGATTTCCTGTTCCTGAAAATAGATCCAACACGATGGCCCCTTCCAGTTCAAATTGTATTTTATTAAATAGAGCTTCTTTTACGCGATCCGTAGTTGGGCGTAAATGATCACCTTTAAATGAAACTAAATGGTGGCCCTTGTATTTTCCTGAAATTATTCTCATGTTTTATCCAGCGGCTTTCTCGATTAAGTCGCATATATCAAAGATATTCTCAAAAGGTTTTTTAATAAATAATTCAATCGGCAAAGACGGAGGCTTTTCCCCAGCCTTATCACCCAAATAGGCGGACATAAGGACAACTTTACTGGCACCACGATCCCCAATTTCGCTTAGAACTTGATCAGCATTCATATCGGGCATCATGAAATCAAGGACAACCATATCTGGCTTCATCCGGCGCCAGACTTCGATTCCAGAAACACCGCCGTTAGCGACTTCAACGGTATGCCCTCTCTTCTCAAGGGCGCGTTTAAGTGACATAGTTATTAGAACTTCATCATCAATGACTAGTATTTTCATTTCGACTCGCTACTGGTAATTCTATGTGAAACTGAGTTCCTACGCCTTCAGCAGACGTAAAATAAATTTTTCCTCGGAAAGACTCGACGATGCTTTTTACGATACTTAATCCCAAACCATTTCCTTGAGTTTTTTCTTTCGTCGTGAAAAAAGGCTGAAATATTAAAGCCTGCACAGAAGCAGGAATGCCTTTGCCCGTATCGGATACGGAGATTTTTAACGATGTCGATGTTGGATTTTCTGTATCAATCGACACACGTCCTTTTTCGGACATCGCCTGTATCGCATTTTTAATTAAATTAAATAACACCTGCTGAAATAACGGTGCATTGACTTGAGCCGAGTACTTGGTTGCCATTAGATTTTTTGCTACTACATGGTTTCTAAGCGATGTCTTCATCAGCGGCATCGTTCGCTCAATCAAGGTATGAATATCCGTCAATTCAATCTGCGTATTCTTGTTGTCTGAGAACTCAATAAAGTTTTTTATAACTGATAAACTGCGATGAGCCGCCGATTCTATTTCCACCAAATCTTTATGAGTCGATGTACCAGGTACAGCTTCATTCAATAAAATCTGCGCCATCGAGCGAATGCCCGTTAATGGATTATTCAGTTCATGGGACAAGTGACCCGCTAGTTTACCAATCGTAGCCATTTTCTTTTTTTGAATGAGTTCAAGCTGTAATTGATTGCTTTCCGTTTGGTCTTTAAACGTCAAAACAAAAGTACGCTTTGCTCCGTCGATAGTACCAACCTCAAATGCCAACACATCAAACGAAGAATCGCCAACTATTATGTTTCTATTTTTCAAAAGATCTGAGGCTTTCGTCTGTTCTTGGTAACACCTAAACAACTCCGGGCGATTATCAAAGGCATTGTTGTGGGCAAAGACATTATAATCCTCATCAATCATGGCAATTGGATCTTTTATAAAATCAAAGATCTTTTCCCAACGAAAGGCAAAACTATTCATCTTTTCTTCATTATCGATTTTATCAAATACCATTTTCAAAATTTCTTGGCGGTCACTGAAGAACTCTTGGAACGGAACATTTTGTATGTCACTCAAGTGACTCTCCACGATTAGGAAATAGTTCCCCTTCAGGTGCATCGAAACAGATCTACCAAATGGACGCTGCAACAGATTGGCAAAAAATGTTGAAAGGTTTTTACCACTCATAAAGTCATTTAAAGCTTGCGTATCTCCAGACGGAACCTTGTGATCACGCCATAGATCTGAAACTTTTAGATTCAGAACTGCCAAGTCCTGTTCATTTTTAATTTCAACTAGGAAAATTTCACCCAACGCATGGAACACTTTGAATTCATTTTTAATACTTCTTAGAAACGAATCGTAAAAATCAGCCAAAGCAATATCTTTTAAAAACTTTAAAAGCTGGCGCTCCCGCTTAAGTTTTTGATTCTGTTCCTGATTCGACAATTCGATATCTAGAGTTTTTGCGATGATCTGCTCTTCTTGATCCTGCACAACCTGATCGGCGGACTTACTTTGTTCGGCAATTTGCTTAATCACGGTACGACGCTGAATACGTGTTTTAGCCACGTCAATGAGTCGGTCTAAAGTTTCCACTTTTTCGTCTTGAATAAAATAACTTACGTTCTTTTGATTGATCCATTCTGTAATATCTATATCAGCTTGGCTCAAGGTTAAAACGATTGGTGTGGTCAACAAATTAAAATCAATTCTACCGCTGATAAAATCTAATTCGTGCTTAGGTAAATTTATAATGATAAGGGAGGCCGAGTCCAAATCACCGCTTCTGAACTGCGGTGATTTAACTTCATCTAACGGTAAATTGTAGGACGAGATATTTTCGCGATTAAGCGTTTCTACAAGATGCTTTTTGGAGACTGGACTAGTTGGCCAGTCTTCCCCCAGAACTAAAATTGGAAATAATTTTGAGCCCGTTATTTCGGGATAGATGTTCAACTGATTTTTCCCCTTTAAGAACAATCAATAAGTCTGACAATAATTTTTCCCAAATTTGCAGACTTGTGATTAGTTCATATTCAACGATATCAGCTAAACATACAAAATCTTTTTTCTCAATGGCCGTAATGGCCTCACTTAATGTCACTTTTGTTTTTTCTTCGGCTTCAAATAGCATCGCAAGACCCGCTGCGGCAGAATTGCCAACTAGGCTCTTTATAGAAATGATACTTGAAATTAGATACTCGTAATTTTCCAAAAGGACTTGGATGTTCTTGAACGACTTTTGAACGCCGTCAAAGCGAATTTGGCTAGAGATTTTCTCGGTGTGACCAATCATCTCTGGGAATGCGTCTAACCAACCCTCAAGAACATCGATTAGTAGTTCATTTAGATTCTCCGATAGATATTCCAGAGTTTGCACTTCCGATAGGCTCATATCCTGATAAGACGTCTCGTCAATTTCCGAGATTTCCTTGCCGTTAATAATGTATTGGCAAACCACCTGGTTTGTCGCCTTTAGATCTAACTCGATGTCTTTAAAGACCTGCATGAGTTTAGTTCCATCATCATAAAATCCAGCTAATTTGTCGCCTGTGATTTTGAATCTATCCATGATTCTTAACCTCGTCCTGAGTGTTATCTTCTAATAAGTAAGGTCTCATAAGAAGCTTAAGTTCATTATGAACTTTCAAATAGGATTCTACAATTTCAATTTCGGTTAATGGGGGTACTTTTATTTTTTCAGCTAGACACCAGTCTATGTATACACTGACTTTAGGACTGATTTCGCGGATACCCATGAATGCCTCGTCACATGATGCTAAAATTTTTACAAACTTACCGACACCATTGTCCAGTGCTGATTCCAACGTTTCGATGATCAATGAATTTGTCTGATTTAATTTCTCCATCCCTTTAAAGAACACAATGTCGTCGGTTACTGGAAATGGCTCGTTCAAATAAATCGCCTTTACCAATGCCCACTCAAAATCGTTAATTAAATTGAACTTCAAATCGTAGCTAGGCATATTTTGAACCGCTTCAATTAACTGAGGTAGCGGTTTCTTAGAAAGTAATCCTTTGATTGCATTTGCCACTTCTGTCGATTCGACATGAGACGGCTGAATATTTAGTAATACGTAGCTACCTTTTGAGCGCGGACCCGTTTCCCAAAATTTTACACTTTCAAATGAAAGGTTTAAACACGGGGTTTTTGTCAAATTAGTGATCTGCACACACAAACTATCGCCACCCACATGAAGAGCCGCATTCTTAATAATTGGAAACAGCTCAGGAATCGAAGTCTTTCCGATAAGATTGATAATATCTGTATGAGAATTGAATGCGTATATTTCAGAAACCAAATCTTGTTCTTCCTTTGAGCCAATCAATACGACTTTGTAGCCCATATGCGCGCTTAGAAAATTTTTGATCACACGGGCCCAAATAAATGGAGTTAACGTTTTGTTTGCCGTACTAGCACCTAATTGAACCGTTATATAGCTATCCTTGATTGGCGAACTAAACGTAAAACCGACAGGGTACGCAAAATCATCTTCATCAAGATCAACACCGCACATACTGGCGAAAATATCGATCAAATGAAATCGATTATGTTTTTCAACTCCAACTTGAGAAAAATAATAGGCCGAGATTGAATCTTTCAATGCAAAACTAGAGTCTGAAAAACGAGTATACCCATACGTTTCTTTAGCTGTTTGCCCCAAATAGTAGGTGAAGTAACTCGATACGGGCGAAAACGACAGGTTTATTACCGAATCATAGTTCTGCACCTGCAAAGAATCTAGAAATCCTCCTAGGCAGCTAATTCCGTCATCTACAGAATCCACCAACTTTTCGAAAACAGTCGGGGTATTAAACTTATGAGTTTGATTTACACACTCGAGGCCTTCTAAAGCACCCGCAAATCGCTCACGTACTAGAAAATGAATCTCAGCTTCAGGATTTCTACGTTTTAGTGCCCTGGCGATTGGCCAGGACATGTAGATATCACCGAGCCTTGCCAGTTGTACTATTAGTATTTTCATTTAAATTTTGTTCCTTTATGATTTCAAGCAATGATCTTTGGAGTAAGTTAACTTTAGAGAAACCCTCATTTTTGTAAGTTTCCGCCATCATTGCTCTAAGCTCTTTTTCTTTTTGTACCAATTGATCTATAAGGATAGATTGGCTGGATTTGTTTTTTGTTTCCATTTCACTCCTCTCTGGTTACTAGCCGCCGATACGCCCAAGTTTCCATCGTGCGCTTCAGTTATCATTGGAAAAACCGTCGGCTGAGATCCCGTGATCCATTCCCCGACAAATTTATTTAATTCATTAAAATTAATTTTATCCTGACATTGATTGCGTCCATACGGGCACGCTGAAGAATGCACACATGGACGACATTCCTGTTGAGCACTAAAAATGTAATTTCCGGCTTGATAAGCTGCATTTTTAATCCAATGACTACTTCCCACCGAAATCTCTAATGTAGGCACCCCAAAAAGCGCCGCAAAGTGCTTGATCGAAGTATCTAAAGAGATAAGTTTTGTTTCTGTATCTAGAGCGTGATTTAGTTCCGTGAAATTACAGATAAATAGTTCTGATTTACTGAATACAGTCTGTAGTTGCTTGGCTTCCGCACGCGAACTGATCACCTTCAGATCAATAGATCTAAAATCAGATCGCATCATATCTACCAATGATTTCCATCTTGGTAGATCAATATTTTTTTTCTCATCGCTGGTAGAAACCTGAAGTAATACACGCTTAGTGATTCCTTCACTCGCCTGTTTAGGAGCAAGCTTCACACCATGTGCTATTTTCAATTTGTCTATTAAGTGAGTTTGATCCGCTGGATTGACATACTCGTTAATCGCGTGAATTTCACTTTTAGTGTAAAAAAATCCTGGATCTATAATTTTTAAAAGTGCTGCTGATTGATATTGTAAAGATAGATCAACTACCTTGTGGTACTTCTCGGCTTGAAGCTGCTGGACAATTTTACGCAAACCTAAAAACGGATACATTAATGGTGTACCGACCTGATTAATTCGATTCTGATATTCAAATCTAGGTAGAACTGTATGTCGAAACTGGGAATTCATTCGCATCAAATCAGCTGGAATGAGGTCATTTACTAAAACATGAACCTCTGCGGTTGGGTTTGCTAATGCCCATGCCCGAACAACCACCATATGCTGGATATAATCACCTATACGCGAAAGTGACGCGAAAAGAATTTTCATTTCATGAATTCTCCGAAATAGTCTAATACCTGGGAATCCAAATGGGCGGTCTTGGTATTTGCTAAAACTAAATTCTTTAGTGTTAGGAAATTCTTTTTTTCCTCCCATAGAGAGCCGCTAAATTCCAAACTTGAATTTGCCGTATTTAAGTATTGAGCTAACGTATCCACTTCACGCATCAAGATCGAGCTATGAATTTTTTCGTACGATGATTCGAGCCCCTGCCAACCTGACCGAAACGGCATAATTTCAGGAACTTTTGAATCCAGAAATTGAAATAGATTTTTATAGAAAGCAGAGTCTTGATTCGCATTAATTTCGTACAAAGCTAATTTTTGAGTTCGCTTAAATTTCTCTTCTAAATGCTCTAGAATTTCTGAACGAATTTCAAAAACATGAACAAATACGTCCGGATATTTTAGCTTTAGAAGCTCGATATGGTAGCCTCCGCCACCGCCCAGAACTAAAACATCTTTCGCGTGTTTCAAATCAAACTGTGCCAGCCACTTTTCCGCTTCAGACAGAGGACGCTGATATGAACACAGGAACAAGTTGTCTGATTGAGGGATTATTTTTCCATTTTTATTTACTAGAAACTGAATCATGCACAACACCCATTTCTTTTACATTCATAAATTGAGTTATTTTGTTATAAAGTTCCTGATTTTTTGTACTTTGAGGATTCCACAAGTAAGACTTCAGCGACTCAAGCTGAGCCCGCTGGAAATCATTACGTTTAATAAATACGTGAATTAAAAGGTGTGAAATTTGCTCGTCAAAATTTTCACCTTCTAAAAACTTGATCAGAGCATTCTGGCAGTATTCAAGTTGAGAATCTGACTCAGCTAGATCGTTTAGCAAAATTAATGCTGTACGATTCATAGGCTCAACATCAAGCGCCTTCGTCAAATTAGACCAACTCAAATCTCTATCACCAAATTCCAAATGTGCCATCGCTAAACCTACCCATGCTTTGTCATTTTTTTGATTGTTATTAATTGCTTCTCTTAAATAAAATAAACTTTGAGATACATCTTTCTTTAAATACTCAAGGACACCCAAATTAACCAATAGCGTGTCATCGCTCGAGTTAATTGCGTACGCCTTATGAAAATACTCTTGCGCCAAATCGAACTCTTTTTCTTTTAAATAGACACAACCGATATTTTTATAAGTCTCAAATAGAAGAGTTTCATCTTCTACTAGCTGAGATAGTACGTCGAACAACTGTGCGAGTGCCTGATCATTCTGCTCATTGGCGACATAAATACGCGCCAGTTCGATACTTTTCTCGGGTGTGTAGTGAATACGTTGAGAGGCTTCCAATAGTTTTAAACTTTCATCACGTAGTCCGAGTTGGTACAGAGTCTTTCGACACAAGTCCATCAGAGTTACGTTAAATGAATCGAGATTCAAACCTTCACGAAGTAAAATCAATGCATCATTGAAATCTTTGAAGTTGAAAAGTATTTTTGCATTATGAAACAGAAGTGCAACGGTCTCATTAGCAAACCGTGGCTGAGCGCTCGACGCAACAGAACTTACTTGAGTCACAACATTTTGACTGCGATAAAAATTTACTTCCAAATGTCCCTACCACTTTGTGTTTACAAAATAGAAGAGCAATCGAAATGCCATTTGAAATCATTTTAATTAAACTTGAACGCTAGACTCTACCCTAAACATTGACTCTTCCAGATGATAGTCGAGTCAAAGTTTAGACGAGCCAGATAACCCAGAGGACCAGGTGGTGGTCTTTCAGAAGGAAGGAAAACTATAGTTCTTCTTCAGTCACGGGTTCACTAAACACAGGAACTTTATACGCTGATATAACCTTTTTACCATTACGAACGTCTCTAAGCTCAGTAATGATTGAATTTTTAGCAGCCTCAATACAGGCCAAAACATCAATATCCTGCTCTAGAATTTTTTGCACAAACGTATCCTTCACCGACAGACACTCTTTTAGTTTCTGAATGTCTAGCATTGATTCTTCTTGAGTTACGCTTGATACAACTTGAATTTCTTCATCAATATATTTCAATATTTCTAAAATATTTTCACGAGCATTGTAGAATTCATTGATTTGCTCGAAGCGATTTCTTAAAAATTGCTCTAGATGAGTTTCATTAATAGTATAAAACTTTTCTAAAAAGTGATTCTTTTGATCCATCAGGTCCAATAATCTTTTCATACTCCCCTCCTTTTCCCTATTTTTGATTGTCAGTTTCTTCTTTTTTAATTTTTTCAATAGCCTGCTGCCAGCCGCTGTATAGATTTTCTAAAATTTTCAAATTTTCCTGTAACGGCGCCATCTCGTTTTTGAAATTTGCTTTCGTATACTGTTCCATCATAAAAATATATAGAGCTTCTAAATTTTTCGAGATATCGCCACCAACTTTGTGGTCTAGCGTATTATTTAGTTCCATAATAATGTCGTAGGCACGCCCGATATAGTAACCTTTGTCGGCTATCTTTTTCTCTTCCATACCTTTCATTGCTAATTTGGTGAATTTTATCGCTCCTTCATAGAGCATTAGTAAAATTTTTTCCCTGGATGCAGTTTGAACAGAGTTTGTCTTGTACTTCTGGTATGCATTTTTCATATTAACATTCACCTCGTAGCTGTATGTTGTACTTTGTTGTTGTATATTGAGCGTTCATTCCATTAACTCTTGCTTTCATAAATTATCCCTGAGGCTTTACGCCCGCGCCGATACCGGCAACAGCGGCGCCTTGCTGATTGATCTGCGACATTTTCTGCTCAAGATCAGCAAACTTTTTACGCAAAGACTCTTCTTTTTTTTCCAACTGACGTTCTTTTTGATCAATCTGTGTGTTAAAGCGATTGATCTTTTCTTGGATACCTTTTTTACGATTAGCTAAAACCCCGAACGCCGGATTTTGTAAATTGCCCAGTTCACGTTTTAACGTCGGCACAAATCCAGTAACAAGACCATCGCCACGGAAAAAATTTGATACATCTTGTGGTGCTGCACTTAAAGTCTTGTTAAATTTTTCCTGAGTGAAATTTAACGTACCATTACGATTAAACTCGATACCCAGTTGATTCAAATTTTGAATTCGTGATTGAACACCCATTTGTGGAGACAAAATAATACGTCGTAAAGTGTTCTCGACCTGCCTACTCATCGAATCGCCGCCCAATGGCCCCAGTGATTCTTTTCCGTTAGCGCCCTTCGTGAGCTTAGACTGATTTTGAATGAAACTAAGTGCTCCATTATACGCATCCACAAACGCTTTAATTTTTCCAGAAACAGCTTCCATATTTTCTTTTACAGAAAGTCTGATTTCCTGTCCGGGCGAGGCTTTTTTTAGATTTAAACTGACTCCAGGAATAAGATCGTTTACGACATTATCCGGAGTCTCAATTTCGAAACCATCGAGTTTTAACTTTGCGTTCTGCGCTTCTTTAGCGCGATCAAAATACATATCTTGATCACCATCTAGTAAATAAATCGTCGGAAATTCTACCGCATTATCGTCACCCGTTCTTAAGCCGGTAACTAGCAGTCGATACGGGTTATCCTTGTCACGCTTGTCTTCGATAACCGTTGCCCGCATTCCAATGTTGGCCGAATTAATTTGGGCCGCAACGCCATTCAGTGTTGAGCTTTTACCATTGATGTATACTTCTTTTTGCCCTTCCGGGGTGTTGAACTTGATATAGCCTACACCCATTTGCGTTTTGTCCTTATCCGGAAAGCCATTGGAAATAGCGCCCGGTTTTTGAGCTAATTGTAGAACCTCTAAAGAATACTCACCATTTACGCTTTGTGCGGAATCAACGCTACCATCGATGACGTTAGGATCCCCGGATATTAATTGGGTATCTGTGAAACCTTTTGTGTTAGTCAGCTCGGAAAGATTTTTGGTAATATCGCCAACTTTTGTTTCAAGGTCGGTTACTAACTTTAAACTGTCTTCTTGCTTTTGTTTTTTTCCTTCGACTTGTTTCAGGGGAATACGTTCGGCTTCGACCAATTGGTCGACTATGTTCGGTGGTAAACCGGAAGCCATTCCTGTAATTCTAATCCCTGCCATAGTATCCTCTAAAAACTAAAGATTCCCTTATGAATTAAGAATAACAGAGCTGTTTCATTTTTTTTGAGTCAATAATTTGACTTTTGAATTTTACTTTCTATTCTAGACTAGTGAGCAAACTAAAGAATATCGTCGTAAAAAAATATGGTGGCGCCACGGTTGCTACTCCAGAAAAAATCAAAGGCATCGCAAAGTCTTTGATAGAGGAATTATCTGCCGGGCACACTTTGGTCGTTGTCGTATCGGCAATGGGAAAAACCACTAATAGTTTAATAGAGTTAGCCTCTCAAATCTCGGCAAAACCGAGCCAGCGCGAGATGGACATGTTGTTATCGGTCGGGGAAAGAATTTCCATGTCCCTTTTGTCGATGTCCATCCAAGATCTAGGCAAGCATGCGATTAGCCTCACCGGAAGCCAAGCGGGAATATTGACGAATTCTGATCATGAAAATGCGCAGATCATCGACCTTAGGCCTTTTCGTGTCATTAGCGAATTAGAAAAAAACAAAATTATAGTCCTGGCAGGCTTCCAAGGCGTGGATCCAAACACCAAGGAAATCACGACTCTGGGTCGCGGAGGCAGTGATACAACGGCCGTTTCTGTAGCGAGTGGCTTGAATGCTACCATTTGTGAAATCCTAAAAGATGTGCCGAGCGTGTTTTCTGCGGATCCAAAAAAAATAAAATCCGCAAAAGTCCTTTCTGAGCTTACTTACGAGCAAATGATGGACATGACATTCTGGGGTGCCAAGGTTCTGCACTACCGTTCTGTCGAACTAGCAGCCGTTAAAGGCGTAAAACTATACATCGGCCCATCGGAAGGCAATCACGCTAAACAAGGCACGTACGTTCGTTCCTATACAAATCCAAAGGAATTCAAAGTGATTCACGAAAAAATGAAAAACAAAATGGAAACAGCTCACGTTCTATCTATCAACACAATCGAAACTGTTTTTAAAATCAAAATGAAATCGCATTCGATTCATGAGGATTATGCTAAATTAAAAGAATTATTTAAAAAGAATGAAATTATATTCCCGCAGATCTTATCCGTAGACTCAGATGGCTCAGCAAACACTTTGTTTATCACCGCTCCAGAAGAAATGCTTTCCATGATTAAAAAGATTCCGGCGGCTAAAGATATCGAAATTTCAGATGGTATCGCGACGGTGTGTTTGACATGCACTGGTGTACCTACATTTGAAACTCAGTCACAGATTTCAAAAAAATTAGGGGACCTAAAAATCAGTCCCCTAAAAATTCAAATGAGTGCTTTGAGTGTGATTCTATATATCGATAAGACTCACCTTGCGAAAGCCGTTGAAGGCTTGCACGGTCTTATTGACGACCTTGACCAGACAACTGCTGGTTAATTGTATTACAAAGTGCACGTGAATCTTGTGGTGTATTTGTAGTTTGGCATTGAGCAGCCCCGCCGCCACCAACTTGTTTTAATGAAGATACATTGCCACCTAATTGGTTACAGTTCATACCTTGCGTGTAAATCATTTTTTGACCTGTGCAGTTTTGCCCAGTGTAAAACTCAAGAGTCACAGCCTGTCCCCCGCCAGAACCATCGCCATTACCCGGAGCCGGGGCCGTGCTACCTACCCGCGTAAATGCCATTGACTGCTGATCCTCACCGCCTTGGATAAACAACTCATCACCATTTACAGTATAGTTAGTCACGGTGTCTTTTTTGAAATCAATTGAACAGTTTCCAGAACCTGCTGTCTTGCTCTCCAAGAATGTAATTGTAGACTGGGTTAACTTGATACCAATTTCAGCTTGCACTGTTTGGTTGTTTTCACATTTTAACACGAGCTTAAGACGCGAATCAGAAACGAACAAAGAGATCGCATCGCCACTTTTCCATTGGCCCAAGATTGACCCGGCTACGTTTTTGAATGCTGTATTATCAGTCGTACCGCCAGTGCCTGCTCCTGTTCCGTCACCACCGCCACCGCCGCTTGAGCACGAGACTGAAAACGCAAGAGCCACCGCTAAGATTGAACGCAATAGTAAATTCATGATTCCCCCTGTGTAGAATGAATAAGCTACACAGAGGTGATAAAAGAAACTCTAGGCTAAGGCAAACCTATTTTTCAGCGACTATTTTTTAAAATCGGGATCTAACATTGTAGGCTTTTTAGCTTCTATTCGGTTCTTAACTATTTTAAATATATCTATGTTTGGGCCATTTATATATTCGCCACCCTTACCGTTCATTCCAGCTATATAACGTCGTGGATCAAATTGCGCACCACCCGCCATTTTATTATAATTAACTCCGCCCGCACTCACTCTACTTCCAACACCACCGGCACCCGTTGTTTTTCCAAAGTATCCACCTGTGGCGCCATTTGCCCCACCATAAAATCCAGAATTAATTTTAGATCTATCACCTTCCGAACCGGGAGCGCCACCGCCATAAGAATTTGAACCCATTCCGCCTCCACCGCCGCCGCTGCTACCACCTAAACCGGCATTACCTTTAGCACCGCCAAGGTTTAATTCGTTGGTTTTAGCTCCATTTCTTAAATCCGTAGCAAATGGATTCTCTGTCGAGGTCGACGGAGGGATAAACGCCGCCGCAGGATCAGTATTAGAGCCGCCTGAACCTGGAATAGTCAGACCACCACCAGCCACACCTCGCGAACCTGCCGCACCCGTAGCTGCGACACACTCTTTTGTATTTGGATTATTCAAACATTTACAGACTGCATTCGATGCCGCGAACTCTGCATTCGAGCATCTCTGAGCGTCTGTACATAAAGGGTTGTTAGGATTTTTCTTACATTCATCCACATTTGCGGTAGTCAAACCATTGCTAGCATCTTGTTCACACTTCTTTGCAGCCTGTAACTGCATCAATGCCGCCGTTGCATGTTGAGCCGCTTCAGCGATACGTTTTTTATAGGATATACAAACCGCGACATTGTCTCTTAATGTTTTATACTCGGCTTCATATCTAGGTTTTGACGCTTCTGAAATACAACCTTGCTGCTCGTACAAAGATTTAGCGCGACTACATTCAGTTTCGCAGTTGCTTTGAGTAAACGCGCAGAACGATTGCCATCCCGTTAAGGAAGCATTGGCAATTTTACTAACTTCACCTAACTTTGAACACGCCATTTGAATACTCACTGCAGATCCGGCTCCAACTGCCTTAGTTGCGTCCATAGCTGCTTGGATGCCATCATTTTCCTGACTACAATCTGTACTAGCTTTTTCGGCTTGCACATAACAGGCTTGTTTCACTTGGTTGAACATAGTTTCACACTCACCACCATCAGCAACTTCAGATCCACCGTCCCTATTACATGTATGCATTTCTCCACTGGCATTAATCTGACAAATCATTGGGCCACTGTATTCACCGGCGCCACCATTTTCCATATATCTACAAAACCGAGTTCCATTTTCAACGTACTCTGTTCCACTATGGTTTTTACAATCTGAAGAAACACCTTGGCCTTTTTTTCTCTCCATTGCCTCGGCCACTTGTTCGCTGGTGACACTTGTTTTACGGCAAAACTGAATCCCCCCCTGCTTGGCACTTGACGGCTGGGTATCGCCTAATTCTTCGAGATAGAAGCTATTATCCATGGCATAGACTAAATTATATCCAAAATCGCAAGGACCTGATGTTGAACGGGTTATTTGTTCTATTCGTGAACCTTCCTGCGGAGCTTCTACAGTTTCTTCTTGCTTGGGCGTTCTACTTAAGTGTCTTTGGTTTTCAGATTCAATTTCATCCGCCGTCATTTCAGCAGCGGGTTGTGATTTAGGCTTACTTTTTGCTGCGGGCTTTTTAGCTGCGACACTAGATGAGCTGCCTGATGATGAACCAGACGCTGATGAAGATGACGAGGACGAGCTTGAAGACGATGGCGGAGGCCCTTCTTGACAAATCCACAATGGAGCGCCGGTTCTTTTGTTCGGTGAATTGCAGGCTATGCCGCTTCGGCATCCGTGAACTTTTCCGGCAGCCGCAGAACACTGGGCCTCTGACGACTCAGGTAAAATCACTATCAAGCAAAATGCTACGAATAAAATAGGCGCTTTTAAAAAAGCCATGAATTCCCCCGGGTTACTCTTTTATTTTATCGTAAACTTGGGGAAAAAACTGAGTTTTTGATACGTATTTTTTGAAATTAACTATGCGGTCTTAGAGACTGGCTATCTTTACGACAGCGTCTCATATTGAAACGACGACTATTTTTACAGGACTTAATGCGTGGATTGTACCACATTACTCGGTGCAAACTTAATATTGCCTCCATATATCTTTTTTACCCAAAGACCCTGGAAAGCCTGACTTCAAACTTTCCAGGTAGGTTGGTCCACAGACTCAGACGGAGGGCTGAATCTGCTTCATCATATTTAAAAAATTAAACCTTAAAATTCGCGGCCGCGATGAGCCGCTCCAATACACGTACCGTTGTTACACTTGCGATGACAGCGCTGGGGCGCCGACCAAAATAGCCTACTAGCCGATCAGTTTCATCGCAGTACCAGTAATCTGGTTAGCTTGCGCTAATGTCGAGGTCGAAGCTTGTAACAGGATACTATTTCTTGCTAACTCACTGCTCGCTTGTGCAACGTCAGTGTCACGGATACGAGAGTTCGCAGCAGAAATATTTTCGAACATTGTTGACGAATTATCATACGTCACTTGCAAACGATTTTGCAAAGCACCCAGATTAGCGCGGAATCCATTTACTGTGCTTTGCGCTTCGTCCAGGATTTCTAGCGCATCTTGCGCACCTTCCTTAGAAGAGAAGTCGAAACTCGAGATCCCTAAATTTCCAGTCGTTGCGTCCGATTCACCCGAATCGAAAGAAATTCTATCTGCTTCTGGGTTGTTATTGATACCAACTTGGAAATCATAAATCTTACCATTGCCATTAATTAATTCTTGATTACCGAATTTAGTTGTAGCCGAGATACGATCAACCTCTGCTTTTAATTGCTGAACCTCTTTGTCTAGGAAGCCACGTTCTTTATCAGACACTGTGTCTGACGCGGATTGGATTCCAAGTTCACGCATACGAGTTAGAATATTTGAAATTTCACCGAGGCCGCCTTCTGCCGTTTGAATGAGTGAGATACCGTCGTTCGCATTTCTTCCGGCTTGAGTGATACTTCTCATACCCGATTTTAAGTTTTCACTGATTGCTAATCCCGCAGCATCATCTGATGACTTTGTGATTCGCGATCCTGAAGCCAATTGCGTAAACGACTTCTGAATTTCTCTTTGTGACCCAGCTAAAGACTTCTGAGCGCTTAAAGATGCCATGTTTGTTGAAATTCTCATTCCCATAGGGACCTCCTGTATAGCATCCATCATTAATTTGAGGATGCGGTTAAAGGTCCAGCTTCAAAACCTACTTAAAGACTGGACCAGTTGAACACGTTGGTACACTAGACTTTGGTGGGAACAAAAGACTTCATCGATCCTTACTTGGCAGTCACTCCGAGTAACTCTCTCTGTCCTTTGGTCTTAACACTTCAGTCGTGTTGAACCATCTGACAAACCATTCGGCTAGGTCTGGGAAGGCTTTAGTCTTGTTGATGAAAACTAGACCAAGGTCCCCGGCAAACTAGACCTTGATCTCGGAATTTTTGTAAAAATACCTAGACCTTGATCTGGAAGATCAAGAAACCCGGACCTTTGATGGAGGAGTTTTTAAATTTTTCAGGACCAAAGAATGAAGCATCAACACGCTAGACTTAGAGCGTGTCGAGGTCCTAAGGTTATTCGTCTAGGCTAGTCTAGCCAGCCCGTTTGTAGAATGTAATGCACATGTTGCGAGAACTTTTTTGCTGATTCATTTTTTTGTGAACTGCCGCAGCTTCCGACTGAACATCCATCTGCGTGCGACTCTTCAGGTCCCAGGCTGTCTCTATAACCCACTGACGTACAGGATCGAACCTAAGACTATCAATTTTTTGAGCGTCAGGGTGCTCGGATAAAAAAACGTAGTAGGCATTAACGAACTTAGTTCGTTCATTTAAGTTTTTGGTACTGATTGTAGAATCCATCTGTTCTTGATTATCCAAATAGAAAGGATGTCGAGACTCTTTTAAGCTTACGAGGATGACAGATGATCGCCAGTCCTCAAACTTTTTAAAATCACCTAACACGCGACGAACTAATGCAGTTCCTTCGGCTTCATTCATACTCATCAGCGTTTTTAGGTAATCAGAGCCATAGGTTCCAGCTAACCATTCTCGAAAGAACGGTTCTAACCTTTGTTTATGAATACCCTGGTCGATCTCTGTTAAGATTTTCTTACGTTCTTTGTTAACAGTATCCGCGATCTCTTTACTATCAGCGATTTGCTCACCATTTGCAGCAAGGACTTCGCGTAGAATCAAATCCTGACCATTTACATCCGTATGACTATGAATCAGATGACCGACACCCGGTTCTAAAACTGTGGTCGCGCGACTAAAAAACTTTTTCATCTCGGCTAAAATGTCGTAGGTTCTTGGCTTTTTTGCCGGAAGACCTTTTTCGTCTAATGGACCTGGAACAAACTCTTCCCATTCGCCCGACACAATACGCACGTGGAGCTTAGGGTTAACTAACGTCGGATCTTTAAATTTCCTTCGGCTTTCTTTACTCCAAGTAAATTGGCGGTTGATAAAACCGGCCCAGCGAGCACCTAACTCATTATATGAAAAATGAGGAAATGATTTTAACATTAATGAGGTTTTCTCTTTCGCCCATTTTGCAAGTTCTTCGTTAAACCCTGCCGGAGATAGTAAAACAGCTGCATCGGCGGCAAATGGATAGCGAGTAATAAACTCAGCAATAATATTTACACCGAATGAGTGCCCAACTAAAATAACCGGCTTACCTTCAATTCTAAACTTTTGAATGAGTTTCTGAATATACTCTGAATATAGTTTTACTTCACCGTACTTGGAATTGATTGGGCCATCTCTATGAAATGGATAATCCATGCTCACACTAGAATATCCCAATGTACTGAGCTTATTTCCTTTGTAATTGAAGTTAGCACCACTTCCATTTTCAGTACCGGATCCATGAAAGTAAATAACTAAGCCTTTGGACAACGGATCGACAACGGGAATATTGCCGTGTCGATCTGGTTTCGCCGTAGCTGCATAGTAAATTCTAGTTTGTAATTCAGTATCAAAATACGATGTCATTTTGCCGCTGTTATTCTGAGCGCGTTTTTCTACCAAAAACTCATAGTGTGACTTCAAATCAGGAGTCGACTCATAAACTTCTTTTAATTTCCATCTGTTAGAAAGATAGAATTTGGAGGTTTCCCATATGAACTTAATCAAATTAGGACGCTGGCCAATTTGCCGCTCACCCTCCGCTTCTGTTGAAGCGAGAATAGGCGCTGAAAGCATAAATCCAAAAATAAGTGCAAAGAGAGCTGCGTTCTTCATAGGGGTGCAACAATACCCTGGTTGATCAAATCGACCAACTGTACGCAAAATTAACGGTATATTTTATACCTGTTGGATTAATTGATAGCGATTGGAAAAAATTTCCGTATGCAAAAAACGGCAATAGAAAGGCCACTCTATAAATCAGAGGTATTCAGGAGATCCGTTAGGTAGTTGGCGAGCTTCGCTATCTAATCTGTGACTTGGGATTTTTCTTTCGGCTTACCTTGCCCGAACGAAGTCATGGTCACACCTAGAATAGGCAAAACTGATAGAAATGATCACTTCACTTCTATGCTCTCCGTATCTGTCACCCACGTTTAAACCCATAAATGTCCCCGGAGAACCGGAATGGCCCTCCGGGGTTGGGCTTAAGAGTAGAAGATGTGTGGGCGACTACTCTTTGTTGAACTTTAAATTCTAAACTTAACTTTAATTTTAAATAGTATTCAAATGCTTTTAGCCTACCAGTTTCAAAGCTACGCCTTGGGACTGATTCGCTTGTGCCAGTACTGATACCGCAGCACTTTGTAATACTTGTGCCGAAGCCAGTTCCGATGACTCGCGGGCGATATCAGTATCCGCAATACGTGATTTCGCTGCTGATAAGTTTTCAATTTGTGTATCTAAGTTATTGGTAGTGATTTCAAGACGATTTTGGATCGCACCAAAATTCGCTCGCATCGCACCTACGTTTTGCATTGCTTCGTCGACCGTTTCTAATAGATCTCGAGCGCTGCCTTTATCGGCTACGGAAAGACCATCGATACCGATTGCTCCCGACGTAGCATCTGAAGATAGATCATACGTGATTGTATTTTCCTCACCACCGAATGCTCCGACGTGGAACGTTTGACTACCACCCGAGCCGTCTAACAATACTTTATTACCAAACGTTGTCGTTTTAGCAATACGATCAGCTTCTTGGATGATGTTCTGCGCCTCAAGATCAAGGAATTCTCTCTCTTTATCTCCGATATTATCAGACGCGGCTTGGATACCTAGCTCTCTAAGACGAACCAAGATATTACTGATTTCGTTTAGACCACCTTCTGATACTTGGATCGCGCTGACTGCGTTGAACGAGTTCATACGCGCCATTTGCATACCTTTTACTTGTGCATTCATACCTTGCGAAATCGCAAGACCGGCAGCATCGTCACCCGCTTTAACGATACGAGTACCGCTCGCTAATGCTTGAGATGCGTGCTCTTGTCTCTTTTGCTGTACCCCGAGTACTTTCTGCGCAGAGATGGCGGCCATGTTTGTCTGTATTCTTAAGCCCATTATATCCTCCTATGGATATTAAAGAATTTGGGGGTTAACTTTGGAAACTTCGCTCACACTTGAGGTTCCAAAACCAAATTCAGTTTTAAAAATAGAGATACAATTAAAATCAGAACTTCATCGCTGAAGTATCTTGAGCAAGACTATGCCTTTCAGTTTTTTCAAACCTAACAACACAGTATGACCGTAAGGATTTCGCTCGTCCCAATACGCGGACAAAGCGAAGCTTACTAACTCAGAGTTCGCGCGTTCACACGAAACTCACCGATTTTATTTTTTGGGGAGCTACTCAGGAAAAATACTCTCGAGGTGACTGGTCTCTTGAGTATCTTCCTAAGAAGCCTTGAGAAGGGGATGTTCGACTGCGAATCGAGGTCCGGATCGCAAGGTTGCTCCAACGTGTTCACAGATTACTTCGGCTTTGGTCCAGGAAACTTTAGCCCTTAGTCTAGGATATCTTAAAACGCAACGCGTCTAGTACTCGTAATTACGTGATTTTACCAAGAAAAAAATATTTCAAATAGGGGTCTAAAGGTCTAGTCCAGAAGGGCTAAAGGTCCAGGTTCGGAGTCAGCTGCTAAGTTTTTGCAATGCCATGGGCTGCAAAAACCTAGCAGCTGACTTTTCTTAGGCGATGAGTTTTAGGGTGTAGCCTTGGCTGTCGTTGGCGTTGGCTAGGACGGCTACTTGGTATTGTTGAAGGATTTGAGCCTTGCGCATTTCTGTTACGGCTTTGGCTATGTCGGTGTCGGCGATCTTTGAATAGGCCGACGATAGGTTTTCTTTTTGGCTTTCGTTGTTGTTGATGGCGAATTCTAATCGACTTTGCACGGCTCCCATTTTTGCGCGAGCACCACTGATTGCCTCGAGAGCGTCATCGATCGCATCCAAAGAATCAAGCGCAGACGATTGACTATCGACGGAAAGCCCATCAACTCCGAGCTCTGCACCCGTCGTGTTCGTATCTTGCTCGTATACAATTCTAGACGACGCATCTCTACTCGAGCCGACCTGAAACTCATACGTACGTTCGCTTCCATCGAGCAAGTTCTGAGAACCAAAACTTGTAGTCCTTGCAATACGATCTAATTCACTGTTGATTTGCTCGAACTCATAATTAATAAATTCGCGCTCGACTTCAGAAAATGTATCACTCGCTGCCTGCACCGCTAACTCACGCATCCGAATCAGAATATTATTCTGCTCATTCAACGCCCCTTCGGCATGCTGAACCAAACTCATGGCGTTTTCGGCATTCGCCGTCGCCGCCTGCATTCCTCGTACTTGAGATTTGATGTTTTCAGAAATGGCCTGACCGGCCGAATCGACGGAGCTATTAGCAAAACGATTCCCGCTCGCCAATTGCTTCATTGCTATCTCTAAATCATTCTGATTCTGCTGCATTACCCGCTGGGTAGACAATAAAGCAGCCTGGCTAAATATCCTCACGCTGAGCTCCTCTCATGGCGCCCACACACTAAAAAAACTGGAGCCTGGCCAGTCACAGCCTAGGCTCCAAAGCCCAATAACCTCTAAACGCAGTCTTAACTTATAGTTTAGACTTGTTGCGTTAAATATCAATAACTATGGAATATTTTATGAATTTAGTGAGATTTGGTAGGGATTTTAGGGAGTTAGTTTTCTTAAAATGAGATAGACCCTCTAGACATAAAAAAAACCGCTATCCGATGAAAGGATAGCGGTCCAACTAGATCATTTTAATTTAAAATTAGAAAGAGATAGAACGAAATTTACCACTTTCGTTCACACGCTTAGTAACCTGATCCACATCAAGCTCGATAGGCGCATTTTGATTTTGCTCCATAACTAGCTTATTATTCTTGATCGCGATCGATTTCACATCGGCATATGACTTACCAGATGAAGTTAACATTTCGAAGATGTTACCATTGCGACCAACTACTAATACCTTGTTGTCTGCAGTAGAAATAATCAATCGACCAGACATAACAGCATAGTCTGTGATTTTACCTGGGATAATAGAGAAAGAAATAGTACGCGCTTTATTGTTTTGAATAATTAAAGCCGCTTTATCTGCCGTAATGAACGCTTTGTTATCAACACCCTCAGCTGGCAAATCTATGTTCTTGCAATCATGAATATCAGGAACACCATCTTTTTGTTCTAATAGATATTTTCCATTAGAATACGCAGAGGCATCTCGCGTAAGTTCTGCTTTACACTCTACACCTGATTTTGCGTACGTTACGTGCGCGGCTACCACTACTAACAAAGATGCTAATACAAAACGTTTCATTTTTTCTCCTCGGTTTGGTTACGTCACAGAGAAGTCGAATGCGATTTGAGTGCCCAGC
>DDTZ01000049.1 GCA_002344565.1 Bdellovibrionaceae bacterium UBA2351
TTTATGAAAATATTTCTGAAACTTAGGGTTTTAGAGATACTCAAAATGCGTGTCCACGGGGCGATTACGAGGATTTTATTACATTTACGACGAGACTAAAAACGATTTAAGGATGTTTAGAAACTCAACATTGTGGATGAAAAAGTCAGTGTCGGGACGAAATATTTCTTGAAAATTTAGAGATTCATAAGTACATTTCATAACTTCTGCTGGCCTTGTGGTGGAATTGGTAGACGCGCTGGACTCAAAATCCAGTGCCCGCAAGGGCGTGGGAGTTCGATTCTCCCCGGGGCCACCATCTTTTCAAGTATCGGTTCTTCTCAAAAAGTAGAGACGTATCCGCTTTGATTGAATCATTTGAAGTAAATTTCATTATGGCTACACAATATTGATTTACCATCCGATTTTATACAATATACCCGCAAAAACAGTATCAAAAAACATTGAATCATCCCCACCCAGCGCGATCTCTCCTGAATTTAAAATGGCGACAGTGTTTATTTGCCCTGAAGGACTTCCGTAATAGATGTCTCGAGATCCTCCGGCCCCTATCTTGAAGCTCTCGTCGATAGTTCCTTGACTATTGAGCCTTACGATCAAAGCGTAGGACTGGCTATTAACTTGCGTAAAAGCCCCCACTACCACTATTTTTCCGTCAGATTGAAGCGCTAGGGAATTGATATCGGCGTCAAAATTGGGAGACGAAAATTCTGAATCAACAGTACCATCAGAATTGAGCTGCACCATTCGGTTTTGAGGGGTTCCATTATAGTCTGTGAATGCGCCCACTACTAACATTTTTCCATTGGAGCGAATTAAGGTGGACTTAACTCTGCCATTAAACCCTGCGCCAGTTACAAACGTGGAGTCAATACTGCCATTCGAATTTAGCCGCACGATACGCCCGACGGGAGTTCCGTTATAACTAGTAAAATCGCCTCCTACGATGATCTTACCATCGTCCGTTTGATTTATAGTACTCACGGTGTTGTTGAATCCGGTTCCAAAGCTAAAACCAGAATCAACTGCCCCAGTAGACGTTAAACGAATGATTCTATTAGCTGAGCCACCTTGATAAGTCGTAAAGTATCCACCAACTACGTAATAATCATCAGCTTGGGCATGGACTGCAGTAACAGTAGAATTGAACCCAGTTCCTGGCGTAAACCCAGCATCTTGAGTGCCGTCTGAATTCAATCTTACGATACGATTAGCTGCGCCTCCGAACATGGTGAAGGCACCACCGATCAGATATTTCCCCGTAACGGTTTCTGCGATGGATAGGGCATCTCCATTTGCGTAAGGTACGTTAAAACTAGAATCAACCGTAAAACTAGAATCTAGCTTAAGAACGCTATAGGCCCACTTCCAATTCATACCGTTAAAATAGCCACCAACAAACGCGCGACCATCGGGCCATACGCGAATGGTCTTAATTAGCCAATTAAAAACATTTCCCGTTGGATAGCCCGTGGCAATTGTTCCATTTGTATTTAACCATACTATATCGAGTTGAGCCGTTCCGTTGAAGAGTTCAAATTCGCCGCCCACTATCAAATGCCCTGATGCATTTTTAGCTATCGCAAAGATGGGGTAATCGCCTCCAGTTCCGGTATTGGCGGCAAAGCTTGTATCTATTGCGCCACCATCGCTCAATTTTGCGATCGTGTTTGCTGTGGACCCATTGTAAGCACTAAAGTCACCCCCGACATAATAGGTTGTACCATCGACAAAAATGGTGTTCACATAGCTGTCGAAACCAGTTCCAACGACAAATGTTGTGTCTCGAGTGCCATCTGAATTAATTCTAACAATGCGGTTTGAGCTGGCTCCCGCGTATGTTGTAAAACTTCCTACAGCCACATATTTTCCTGTAGCTAGAATAGCAATTTCGTACGGATTGCCGCCAGTGGCTCCTGCGCCAGGGTTGAACGAGGTATCCAGGGTACCATCTGAATTTAATCTCGCGATTCCGGCTCTACCTGTTCCACCAACGGAGGTGAAATACCCTCCAATTAAAATTTTTCCATCGGATTGGACTTGTACATCATAAACGTCGTTGTTTATGTTCGGAAGAAAACTAGTTATCAGAGAGCCATCACTGTTTAACTTTAAAAGATAAGCTGTCGTAGCAACCCCATTGTAGTTCGTTGGGTAGCCGGCCACTAATATGGTCCCATCTGGAGAAATGGCCACATCCTCAAACTGCGCATCAGTAGTGCCTTGGCCGCCAATAAAGCTTGTGTCGCGAGTGCCATCTTGATTGATGCGTACGATGCCTTTTGCCACCTCTCCGTTATACTCGGTAAACCAACCCACAGCGACGATTTTTCCATCGCTTTGAATGCCAGAGTCATACACTCTATCATTAAAACCTATACCTCTTGCAAAGGAAGGGTCGGCAACGCCACTATTACTCAGAATAACGCCGTGATCATAATGGGTTATTAAACTATCGATGTCTCCAACAGCTATGGCCCCGCCATCAGCTGTTTTAATTATTTTATGAATTCTATCGTCGTTACCCAAAATTTGCGGAGACTTTGCCTTCCATTTATCAACGGCCACCCAGCCATTGCCCAGGCTTGCCGGACTTATATTGCCAGCCAGATCACGACTTCGAACACTAGTGTAATAGGTCGTTCCTGACATGAGACCAGTTAAACCAGAAATCAAATATTTGGAGAGCGTTCCCACGCTGATCCAACTTAAAGTTGAAGTATCCCCAGGGGTTGTGCCCACCGCGACTTCATAATCGACTATGCCCGTCCGGTCACTAGTAACCGGACTCCATATAAACTCGGAAGTAGAATCCGTAGATCCAAAGTTCATATCGTTGGTGGTGGTAGGAGGGGCGATCTGGGTGTCTTTTTCAACAGATAGAGATGATAGAATTTGGTCGTTATCCGGATTAACTAAATTAATTGTAAGAAGTTTATCCGCTATAGCAGACAGATCTACGCTCACTGACCACGAGGAGTTAGAGCACAGTGCTTGGAATTCTAAATCGTCCACTACGAGTTTTAGCGATGTGTTTTTATTACATTCGCCGGTTAACAAAAACTGATTTACATTAGATTGATTTACAAATTGATCTACCGAACCAAACTGCGCAGCGAGCGGCTTCGAACTGACGCTTAAGCTGTTTGTGTTTGCAAGATCACCAATACGAGAGTCAATAAAGCAACCAGTAAAAAGTGGAATAACAAGCAGTAGTGCAAAAACGTTGGGAATTACATTCACGATAGTTTTGCCTTTCTTTATATAACTAAACGACTTGTCGGCGAATTTGTTAAAATGTTTTAATTTTTTATGGCTCAAAATGAGAAAATAGCGTTTTTTTTCAATAGAGTGCACACCAAGCTGAAACAGCTTCTTGAACTCTATTGAGTAGGTTCATCGCGAAGGTTTGATGCGACTGAGTCTTGCCAGTTCCGTCAAATTGAGGCATTCTTTTTCCTGAGAGAGCTTGTAAGCTATTAAAACTACTGGCCCGCTTAGTCTTATAGATCGGCGTTGCGGCAACCATTTAATAAAACAATGAAAAAAAAGTATCTAATTTGGCTATTACTGATTCCTCTCGCGCAACTCTATGTGAAAAATTGTACAATTCACTATGAAAAGCTTGGTGAATCCACAATCATTGAATCCAAAAATATCCACCTAAAGGTAGTTACACGACACGAACATCTTCCTTTGCACTATATTGGCGATGCCTACAGTGTAATATGCCAATCTGATAACACGATAAATTCCCCGGAACGGAAAAGTGAGTTCATCCCCAAAGGTTGGACGGCTATTCCTGCACCTACCCTTCCCTGTTCGATTGAAAACGGAATTAAATGTGACCACAAAACTCTTGCGGAAGAGGCAAAAAAATCTGTTTCAGTTTTTGATAATAGCACTGTCGTGGTTATAACTCACAACGGTTTATCCATTTCTTTTGATAATTGTAAAACGTTTGCCAAATGGGACCTTAGCAATATCCCTCGTGATAACCACATAAACCGAACAGCTGAGTTCGAGAAATGCCAAGAAAGACAGAATGATGCGACCAATGGTGAGGCATGCTGGGACTTAAATTTTATTGAAGAAAATAAACCTAAATATTCAGATATTCAGGTCATAGCTCCAGGTAATATCACATTCTCTTTTGAGTCTGAGGCCCTAAAGAAACAAAAAAAACTAAAATTCACGTCCACTGATTTTGGTAAAACCTGGACGTGCTCGTGCGACTAACTTGACTTTGAATACTACCTTATTCTGAGTACGTCCAT
>DDTZ01000007.1 GCA_002344565.1 Bdellovibrionaceae bacterium UBA2351
CTATAAAAAGTCTAAAAAAGGTAGTGGTTAGCGCGAGTTAAATTAAAAAAAGCCGAAGAAATTAGGTATGACCACCTATATAATTCTATTCGTTTCGCTTATATTTGCATCGCCTAGTTTTGCTAAGCCGTTCAAAAATAGCTACACAGATCCTCAAGGAAATAAGTGGAATCGTTGGGTTATTTTAAATGAACAGAATGATCGATTTCTTCTTCTTGTCGTGGATAATCCGGCGAGTGAAATGTCTCAGCGGCAAACATCGCAAGTGGTAGTCGAACGCACAGCATTTGTTCACACGTCAGGTAGTGAAGTTTTAGATAAAGTTAATTATTATAGATATTTAATGGATCTAAAGTATAGACCTAGTTCTTTTTATCAAGAGAATGAAGTCACAAAGCTAAATAAAACGCCAACCCCGTTGTGGACCCCCGTCAAGAATGAATGGTCCATTGAGGATGAAAACAATTTTGCAGATTGGTTTAAAAAAAATGCGTCCACTACGATGGCGGTTGGCAGTGGCCTTGAGTTCGACTGTGCTGACTTTGGATTACTCGGGCGCTGGATTTACGCTCATGATAACAAGCTACCTATATTAAATACGTTAGCAGGCTCTGGAAAACTATTTGGTCACTTTAGTGAATCCAAAAAATGGAGTGCGCTTCCAACTCATCCTGATTGGAAAAAAGATGAGCGGTTCAAAGCGGCGATGCGCTACCTTTTTGATTCAACCTATACGCACAGTGTATTCAACGATTTGTATCCCGTTAAACTCAGTAAAGAGTTTGTGACTCCAGGATCTATCATTTTAACTTTGCGATCGGGTAACACAGGCCATACGCAAGTGATTTACGATGTGGGAATGCAAAGCTACTGTGGTGCTGAATGCGTGTCGGTTCTTTACGGAAATGAACCCTCGAGAGAGTACGCTTATAAAACGCAGGCAGATATTCGTTATCACGCTTTGAATACGGGTGGATTTTTACGTTGGCGCTGGCCCCAGCTTAAAAATGGGAAGTGGCAGTTTATAGCGAAATCTGCAATGCCAGGCTTTTCGCTTGAGCAATACGAAAACGCCGATATGTCATTTGATGAGTTTCACGCGTATGTATACGAGATGCTGGGATTTAAAATTGAGCCCTTTAAGAAGGCCTACTCACTGGCTAAATCGTTATACAATGACTTGAATGATCGCTTGGTCACAACGTCACAAGGAACCATTTTCTGTCACTATCAATATTGTGATCGTCAAGGAACACTATTTGATCAGTACTCTACGCCAAGTAAAGATAAGCGATTCCGTGAAAAACGAGACCAGTTGCTGCGATTGATGGAAACATTAAAGGAACGTGAAAAACAAGATTTGATGAGCCTATTTAAGGCCGATGTTTTTTTGGGACGAAGTATGGTTCCCATAAAGTATTCGGATTATATTTTTAATATAAACGGAATCTCCGATAAAATGTCATCTGATCCAAGCGCGACCTACGCCGATCGTTGGGGATTGCAGAACTTAACAAACCTGCAATTGAGTTTCTTGCAGGTGTCTTTTTTGATGTACAGTTTTAATTTTCGAAAAGACCTTGTCGCTAATGCGATTCGTGTTTGTTATCAAAACGGCCGTGATTTAAGCTGCGATCCTAACTTGCCAGAAATAAAAAAGCTTTCGACGTTAAGCATGGATACTGGCCTAAAAGCAGCTCATAGACAGTTACTTGGTGTTCACCAGTCACTAAGTTATTCGGACCAGGCGCGGGTAATTAACTCAATTTATAATCACCGCTTGATCTACGGCTGCCATGATAGTCTTTATGAATACTGTACACTGGAAGATTTGATTTATATTCAAGAGCCGATGATAGAAAAAATGTCATCAGATCCAGCGGATCCGTACGTGCAAAGAATGGGAATTAAGTAGTTTTTATTTTGGTTTGTAAAGAACCAGAATATTACCGGCTAAGCACAACATGATTCCAAATATCATGGTCAGATGAAGTTGAAGTCCTTCGAACGCATAAGAAAGCAAAATGGCTAAAATAGGCGATATAATCGTAGTGTAGGCCGCCTTCTCTGCGCCCATTGTTTTGATCATTGTATTGTAAGCGGCAAATGCAACCACTGTTCCCAAGATACTCAGGTAAAGTAAACTTGAAATAAATGATACATTGATAGGTACATCAAACGATACGCCGGAAATTAATACCACGGCCCCTGTGAATAAAGTTCCGTAAAACATACTAAATGTATTGGCCGTTGCAATGCCAACACCTTTTTGAATATTTCGAGCAGATACCATATTTCCAGTTGAAGCCGAAAGCGCCGCCCCGAGTCCCAACATCATTCCAAATACCTCGTTACTTGAAGACGTAACAAATAGATCATCTTTAAAAATTAGGAGTATTCCAAGTCCACCTAGCAAAGATCCAAATATAACTTTTAAAGCCACCGTTCGTTTGAAAAATATCCATGAAAATAAAATATTAAAATAAACCATGGTAGTGAACGCGATCGCCAGAACTCCAGATTTAATAAAAGTCTCAGCTTTGTACGTCAGCATGTAGTTAATTGAAAAATTGAAAACACCTTGTAGGAAAAACCACATATGTGTTTGTGGGCTAAACTTTAAAATTTGTTTGGTAAATTTTAAGTACGCAAACATGATCAGCGTCGAAATAACAAAACGCCAGAAAACCGTAACGAGTGGGGGAGCCTGACTAATTTGTATCGTAATTACAAAATAGGTTGATCCCCAAATCAGTGAACATAACGAAAATAGGAAAATATTTTGTGCGGCGGACGAGCGAGGATTCACGGACAACTAACTATTCTTCGTCCTCTTCAGAATCTTCGTCTTCATCGTCCTCATCTTCATCATCATAATCGTCTTCATCTTCGTCTAAATCATCTGATGATTCGATACGAATAAGCCAGCCCTCTTCAAATGGGTCTTCTTGGATTAATGATGGAGATTCAAGAACTTGGGGATTAACTTCTAAAACTGTGCCGTTAACTGGTGAATAAATATCAAGAGGACCGTCGTCAGTTTCGATTGTGCCAATCACTGTGTCCGCTTCGACTTTGTCATTTTCTGAAGGCAATTCAATAGATGTGATTTCGTCGAAGTCTTGAAGACCTTCTTCGTTAATACCAACGGTTACTACGCCGTCTTCTTTTTGGATCCACATATAACCCATAAAATCTACTGTATCTTCACTCATTTTTGCCCTCGTAAGTTGAATATTGTAATAACAAACAATTTTTGTCTTAGACTAAGAAATATTTCATATAACGCAAAACGGTAATTCTCGTCGCTTGCGCAATTGGTAGCTCTTTGGTATCTACCAGCCTTCGCAATTTGGAGTCTTAATTGGAGGGGAATTATGTCGACAAATTCTATATTTCTGTGCACGTCTTTGGCAGATGGGGATTTCTTCTTAGGTAAAGTACAGAATCTTATTGTTTCAACAGAGTCAGCAAGTATCCAGGCGGCTGTGTATCGTTCAAAAGTGGGCTTTCCAGTGCTTGTAAAAGCGGGATCGGATAGGGTTCAAGGCACCTTAGTGCACCTAAACTCGTCGGAAATGGCTGGTCATATTATTGATGAAATGATGGGCTTTTTTCCACAAAACCCAGCTCAGGGGTTGACTCATAAAGAATTAACGCCAGTTAAGACCGAAAACGGCGATGCAAACGCCTATGTTTACTTTTTAAATCCAGAAAAAGTAAGTTCAGACGTAAAATATATCGAAAACGGCGACTGGCAAAAGGCATTGACTGAAAAACCACCGATTCCAAAAAAATTAAGCGAACGACAAAGAAGTTATATCCAAAAATTAGGCAAAAGTTCCGGTCGTGATATAGTGCCTATTGATTTGGCTCTTTATCGCGAACTGATGAATCTAGAGCTTGTGATAGATAAAGGTCGTCGCATCGCCCTTACTAAGCTTGGTCAGGAAGTTTACCGTTACTTATAATCCTCGTCTTCATATTGTTCTTGTCGAGCCGGAAATACCTAATAATACCGGCAATGTAGGCCGCACCTGTGTGGCCACAGAGACCTCATTAACATTGATCAAACCTATGGGATTTGAAATTACGGATGCTAAGCTTAAGCGTGCGGGTTTGGATTATTGGCAGCATTTGCAGTGGACAACATTGGATTCGATTCACGATTTACCTGCAGGTCGCAAAGTGTACTTTTCGGCGCATGCTAAACATTCGATTTATGATTTTCAGTTCAAAGAGGGTGATTTTTTAGTATTTGGCAAAGAGTCTAAAGGACTCAGTCCGGAACTAATACGTGATAACTTCGAGACGAGTGTTTTCATTCCAACTCCGGGGCTAGTCAGAAGTCTAAATATGGCCACTGCTGTTGCTGTGTCAGTCTATGAGGCCCTTCGTCAAATTAGATACTCTAAGACGTAAACCAGTTCTAAGTTGCTGTTTTCACTTTAGGAGTCTATCCTAATCCACATGATTGCAAACTTATTAAAATCCATTTTTGGTACCAAGCACGATCGCGAAATGAAAACAATCCAACCCATCGTTGATAAAATCAACTCTTGGGAACCTAAGATGAAAGCTCTGACGGATGATCAGCTCAAAGCAAAAACTCCTGAGTTTAAAGAAAGACTAGCAAAGGGTGAAACCTTAGATGATATTTTGCCAGAGGCATTTGCTGTTTGTCGTGAAGCTTCTTTACGTTGTTTAGGTATGCGCCACTACGATGTTCAATTAATCGGCGGTTACTCGCTTCACAAAGGCCGTATTTCAGAAATGAGAACGGGTGAAGGGAAAACATTAGTGGCGACCCTGCCTGTTTATTTAAATGCACTTAGTGGTAAGGGTGTTCACGTTGTTTCCGTGAATGATTATCTTGTAAAACGTGATGCTGAATGGATGGGTCGTTTGTACGGTTGGTTAGGTTTAACCACGGGTATTATCGTTCACGGCCTAACAGATGAAGAAAGAAAACAGTCCTATGGCAGCGATATTACGTACGCTACAAATAATGAATTAGGTTTTGATTATCTTCGCGACAATATGAAGTTTGATTTAAATGACTATGTTCAAAAGGGTCATAATTTTGCAATCGTCGATGAGTGCGATTCTATCTTGGTCGATGAAGCACGTACGCCTTTGATTATTTCTGGTCCGGCGGAAGCGTCTACCGACAAGTACGTAATTATCAATAAAATTATTCCCCACCTAAAAGACAAAGAACATTTTACGACGGAAGAGAAATCTAAATCGGTTTCGTTAACAGATGAAGGCAATAAAAAAGTTGAAGAGTTATTAGGCCTTGGCAATTTGTATGATGCTGAAAATATCGAAATTCTTCATCACGTAATTCAAGCATTGAAAGCTCATCACATGTATCGTCTAGATGTTGAATATATGATTCAAAATGGCGAAATCGTTATCGTCGATGAATTTACTGGTCGTTTAATGCCAGGCCGTCGCTGGAGCGATGGTATTCATCAAGCCATCGAAGCTAAAGAAGGCGTTGAAATTAAAAATGAAAATCAAACCTTGGCGTCGATTACATTCCAGAACTATTTCAAAATGTATTCAAAGTTAGCTGGTATGACAGGTACAGCAGATACGGAAGCTGTTGAATTTAAAAAAATCTACGATCTAGAAGTTTCTGTAATTCCGACTCACAGGCCGATTGCCCGTATAGATAAAAACGACGTGATCTATAAAACGGAGCGAGCGAAATTTAATGCGATCGTTCAGGATATCAAATCTCGTCAGCACAATGGCCAGCCGATTTTGGTCGGTACTATCAGTATTGAACGTTCTGAATTGTTAAGCCAATTCTTGAAAAAAGAGGGCATTCGACATCAAGTTTTAAATGCTAAACACCATGAGCGTGAGGCGGAAATCGTCGCGCAGGCGGGTCGTAAAGGAGCTGTAACTATAGCTACAAATATGGCTGGTCGTGGAACGGACATCGTTCTAGGTGGTAATGCAGAAGGCCTAGCTCGTCGTGAAGTTAATGCTGAGGAAGGGCCAGAGTTTGAAGCCGCATTGGCAAAGTTTAAAGCTCAGTGTGATGCCGAAAAGAAAGAAGTTATTTCAGCTGGTGGTTTATATATCATCGGTACTGAACGTCACGAATCGCGTCGTATTGATAATCAGCTGCGAGGTCGTTCTGGTCGTCAGGGTGATCCAGGGGAGTCGCGTTTTTATTTATCATTAGAAGATAACTTACTAAGAATTTTCAATGGCGAAAAAATTCAGAAAGCTATGACGTTCTTAAAAATCGATGAAAATGAGCCTATCGAAGCTAAAATGGTGACTTCACAAATCGAAGGCGCGCAGAGAAAAGTTGAAGGACATCACTTTGATGTTCGTAAAAATCTTTTCGATTATGACAACGTAATGAATATCCAAAGAAATGCGATCTACCAAATGAGACGTAATGTTCTTGAGGGTAATGAAATCAGCGCGACTATTTTAGAAATGTTAGGTGAAGTGACTTCAAACATTATAGATATGAATTTGCCGGAAGGTGCGCCTCGTGATCAGTGGAACATCGAGGGTTTAACTGTTTCATTGTCACAAGTATTTGGTATTCGTTTAGATCCATCAATTTATGCCGGAACAGCCGACGGTATCATCGAGGCCATTAAAGCCGCGATCAAGCATGTTTACGAAGCTCAAAAAACAGATATGGGTCCGTATTTTGATCAAGTTCAAAAAATGATTTTACTTCAAAGTATCGATTCAAAATGGAAAGAACACTTGCTTGTTATTGATAAATTAAAAGAAGGTATCGGTTTGCGAAGTTATGCGCAGAAAGATCCTTTAATTGAATACAAAAAAGAAGCATTCATGGCATTTGAACAGTTGAACACATCGATTCGTCAGGAAGTTGCCGAGAAACTGATGAAAGTGAAAATTGTGGCTCAGCAAGCTCAAGAGGCCTTAGAGTCCTTCATGCCCGAAGAGCAGGATTTGAGTGAATTAAACTATCAAGCTCCTCAAGAGCAGGACATTGGTCGTGGTTTAGAGGCTCCCGAATCCAAACCAAGGAACAAAATGACCTACAGTAGTGGCCCAGCTGATGACGGTAAAATGAACCGGGAACAGCGTCGCCGTTTACAAAAGGATAATAAAAGAAGATAATTGAGTTAATGGCTCAATGTCCAAATTGTTCTAAAACTATCGCTGTAACCGAAGATCACTTCGGAACGCTCTATCGCTGCGAGCACTGTAAGACTGAATTCTTTATAGGTTTTGACGGTGCTCCTGAAAATTCCAAAGAACCTTTGCCATCAGATTTAGTTGTCGAAGAACCGGTTGAGCCCGTGGTTCAACCGATGAATTCGATGGATATATCTATGAATCCCAGTCAGGACGGCCCTGCTGTTTCCCTTTCTGATATGCTGGGGACGCCAGAAGATTCCAATCAGCCATCCGGGTCAGATTTGTTTAATATTCAAACGCCATCATACGAACAGACCCAACAGAGTCAGTATGAGCAACCGTCCTATCAGGCGAGCGAGCCCGCCAGCGAGCCGATTGTTGAAATTCCGCACGAGCAACCAAGATCAAACGCGTTTAAAGATTTTACTGATGACGTTCAAAACTTTGGGAATGGAATATCAGAGGCCGGAATTTTGACGTTTGATATCGAAATTTCGGGTATTGATTTGGGCGAGACTAAACGCGACTTGATCGAAGCTTTGGATGACAAACGTTTTGGATGGAATCTGGACGAGGTCACTGAAAATATAAAAGATGGCAAGTTAACATTAACTAACGTGTCAGCTCCGAAAATTATAGTGCTTGTTAAGCGAATCACTCCGATTGGATTGAGTTTGAATTGGAGGCATCATGTTTCTACGCAGTAAAGCTGTTTTACTAGGCATTTTTGCGATTAATTTTTTCGTATCAGCAAATGAAGGTGGTGGTGAGCATGGCAGCGCGCCCGCGGCCGCCCCGGAAAAGCTTCCGATTGAAGAGCGCCAGCAGCAAGAGCGTACAAAAGAGTGGATGGATGTAGTTTCGTCGCTGAGCTCGCTTAAAACAAAAATTAAATCTAAAGAAGACACGATCAAAGATATCATTCATCATAAAAATGCCGCAAAAACTAAAGCCGAAGCTGAAGCCTTGGTGGGTGAATTGTTGCGCGAACATAAAGAGCTTACGAAGCTTCTAGAGGACTACAATCAAAGTGCTCAATTGCTTAAGTATCGTTATCCTGACGTAGGGATTACGGAGAAGCGTAAATACCAAAAGATAGAACTTAAAACGATAGATGAATATGAAGACTCTCAAACAATAGAGGGCCAAATCAAGAGAACGGTTTCTAAGGTTAAGACTCATTACGGAGTTAAAGACGAGAAAAAGACAGAAGCAGAAAATATAAAGAAGCCAAGTCTAGATAATAATAACTTGGCTCAGCCTAAAATCTTAAAGAAATAGTTTATTCGATCGGTTCGAAGTCAGGAAGATACTGAACTTCATCTTCTTTTTTAAGTTTTTTTTGATACTTAATATAATTTGTATAGGCGTTTTTTGATTCTTCTTTTTTGCGATCAGCCTCATCATCCATTTGCTTATTGACGGCCGCATTCTTGTTATCGATAGCAATTGGGTCAATTTCAGGTGTTGGCTTTTTACGTTCTCCCACATACACCACTAATCCATCGCGAAAGTGAATTTCTTTTTGTTGACGAATTTCATCTTGGTAATACATGTAATACCAACGATCTTCACCATTCATGCGTGTAATATTTCTTGGGGATCCTAGACGGTCAAGAACGGCGTCTTTGTCGGTTCCTGGAGTAATTCGATCGAATTGCTTTGCCATATTAGTTTGGCAAGAAATCAAAAATAGGCTTAGAGAAAAAAATAATAGTAATTTCATTGATCCCTCACTTAAATTGTATCGGCTTCCCTGAGACAAAGGAAAAGTAAAATTTAATGTGTTTCAAATCGAGAGAGGACGTCGTATCGAATTGAGAAACTACTTAAAAAAGCGATATCCGGATTGATTGAGTTCAAAATTTTCTATATCCCAAAGCAACATCTGATTAAAAAGATAATGTTGAGTGGGCACCGTGGCATGCGCTCTATTGGGTGTTTCCCAAGCGATAAGCTCGACATTCGATGGTAAGCTTTCCTCTAAATTATCTAGGAGCGTAAGCTGTGTTTCGTCGTCTTCTTTTAGTAGAGGGTATCCAAACCCGATAATATGGATGGTCTTTTTGGTGAGGGTGTTAGGTATTAGACTGTCAAAATAGTCCTTTCCAAACTGAGTTGTTCGGTCTTCTAAAACCGCAAGTTGTAAATCAACACCATATTTTTTTGCCCAACTAATTTGTGTGGGATAAGAGCTTAAACACAAGACTTCGAGATTGTGTATTTCCGTTCTATTCAGGGCTCCCCAAAAAAAATAGCTACGTAAATGCTCGTAGTTAAAGCAAGTCGAAACAACTTTGTGAAGATTTTCTTTTTTGATATTTTTCAAGGTAGCCCAAAATTTATCGATTTCCTTTTTGAAAACTGTTTCATCTCTAATTAAAGAAAAATAGAAATCTAAATCGGAACCAAAATAAATTTTTTCGAAATCACCTAAAGCCATTTTTTTTCTAAAGTCTATTTCGATAAGTGCCAAACTATTAGGGTCTGAAAAAATTAATTTCTTTGATTGAGCTGAACGTGTCTTTGATGATCGATTGGTTTTATCGTACTCTGATTTAATGAAATGCATTTTATAATTGAAGTTATTCAGATTAAGGTCATATATAAAATTGATCTTAACACCCATTGATTTTATTCTGGCAGCAATGGTCTTCCAAGAGCTATCATTTAAATCAGGCAAATGTGAGACCTGACAATTTATTTCATTAAAGTCACAATCAAATTTTAAAGAGCTTTCTATTTTTAGAAAAATCTCTGGCATCTTGGGTTTTAGTTCATATATTAACCGAAGTATCGATTCGGAATCATTTAAATCTTTAGAAGAGATTACTAATGACTTTAGTTTTGCTGGACCACTTTTGTTTGTAGAATCTCGATAAAGTGGTCGTATATAAAAAATAAAAAATACGCTGGCTACAAACAAAAGCAAAATGATTTTATATTTGTTGGTAGAAAAAAAGGCCATTAACCTAATTATGCATTAAGGTTGACATAAACCCAACCTGTTTGGTCTCCCAAAAACCTCAATCCAAAGTCTGTATTGCAGTCAACAAGCAAGGGCTCTTGATGTCCAATTAGATTAAATTTTTTCGAGTGGATTTGGGTAGGATTGATCTGAAGATTTCCCTCAAGCTTGAAAAGGACAAGCTCCATGTACTTAGGGTTTTCTGGCAAATAATAAGTGCCACCTGGTCTTAGAGAAACAATATTATCTTTAGAATGAGATGCTTCATTTTGAGAAATATTATTTTCTGCTGTCGGTGTCTCAGTTTTGATGTTGTTTGGCGTAGCTTTCGAAAGGCCAGGGATTACAGCTAGGCCAGACAGGAATTTAAAAAAATTTCTTCTTTCCATTGCCTAATTATATAATACTCAAAGGATAGGTACAAATTATTTTATTATAGAATGAAACAGACTTTAAAAACTAGCCTTTTTAAATTATTAAGAAAGCCCAATGCTCGTGGGTTTAGTATTATCCAAATCTTGGTAGCGATTGGGATTTTGGGTACTATTTCAGTTGCTATTAATTCTGCAATTTTATCTACAAAATCGTTTCTACATGAGACTCGTGGCAACCTTCAGGTTGATGATTTGCATGCCCAAATCGTATTTGCACTTTCAAATCGACATGCCTGCTTTAATACATTCACAGGTATAAATATTCCTGCGGGACAAGTAAACTTTACCCAAATTATGGACGGTGCCCAGCCGCCGGCAGTGTCTGCACCAGTTTTTGTTTTGAACACTCCATATAATGGTAATGTTCAAATTATAAGTATGATTGCGGATAACTTCGCGGGTGGTGGTGCGCCTCTGCCATTTACGGGGACCTTTCGTGTAACCATGACTTACCAGGTGCGGGTTTCGACTTCGAGTACTATCGATAAGGTTAGACGTTTTATAGTTCGCTCAGAAACGAATCCGGCTAGTAGTTGGGGTGCTGGTAACGCTATAACGAAACAGCCAGAAAAATGTATGGCTATTCCAGAAAACAACTCTACTTTTGGGGTTAATCCCGCAAATTTTTTAGCTAAAACTGGTGTCGATACTAAATCTAAAGTCATCACGGATCCAGTTGGAGCAACTGCTGATGAGCCCCAAGGTTTTGTTTTTACAATGAGCGGAGGAAATTTAACTATTGGTGGTGATGCTCGCATTGACGGCGGTGTCTTAACGATGTCCGATCGAAAATTGAAAGAAAATATTCGTCCAATCGAGATTGATAGAAAAAAGTTAAATCGGCTTAAAAGTTATTCCTTTGTTTGGAAAGAGAATCACAAAAAAGATATTGGATTTGTCGCTCAGGACGTAGAAAAAATTTTCCCACATCTTGTGTCTGTGGATAAAGTATCCGGAATTAAAAGAGTTAATTATCAGGAGTTCTTGCCTATTGTGTTGGAAGAAACCCGACAGATTGAAGAGCAAAACCGTAAACTTGAAAGTCGTATTTTACGCTTAGAAAAGCTTTATCAAAAAGAAACCAATCGAGGCAACAGTGAATAATCTAAAACGTGGTTTCACTATGATTGAGTTTATTGTTTATGTGGGTGGTTTGGGCCTTGTTTCGCTATTGATTTCAACCATTATTATGGCAACCCAGAATCATTTACTAGAAACTCGTCGAAGTTTGAATATAGAAGAACTTCATGGGCAAATACTTTTAAGTCTTACAAATCCAGCCAGCTGTTATAATACTTTTACTGGAATTAACCGAGTCGCAGCAGGGACCAATATACCAAATATTAGAAGCTCGGCGAACACAGTTCTGTATAGTACCGGTGGCACGTTTATGCAGAATATTACAATCGTTAGCATGATAGCTAACAATTACGTCCCTAATCCGGCTGCGGGAGCACCAGCACCGTATACGGGAACATTCGATTTAACAATTGTTTATAGGATTCCAGTTGGAACGAGCGGAGCCACTCAAAATCGACCACGAATCGTCACGATACGAACAGAACTTGATCCTGTGGGTAGCCCTTTAGTTCGAAATTTTCCGGCAAGTACCAACCGCTGTACATCGGGAACTTCATCTGGATTCGGTTATGATCCCAATCGATATGTCCAGCGTGATCGCATGGACAATGCGGCTAAGCAAGGAGATTTAACAATTGAAGGACGACTGGATGTTCTGGCTTGGGCGGGCAACCCGCCAGGTGTTCCCGCTCAGGCGGGATCTATCAGGGCTTATGGTGGTCTGTATGTTATTTCAGATAAGCGTTTTAAGCAGGATATGCGGCCACTGGATATTCCTTTGATTAAAGCATTTGAAGACGTTCAAGGTAAAAAATTTGTTTGGAAACAAAGTGGAAACAGTGACTACGGTTTTATCGCTCAAGATGTCGAAAAAGTTTTGCCTGAACTAGTATCGCAAAGAAAAGAAGATGGCGTAAAAACGGTAAATTATTTAGCGTTTATTCCCATAATGCATGATTCGTATAAAAAACTAGATTCCGAAGGCGAGCAGATAGAAAAGAGACTACGCGCATTGGAACAGAAATTTGAGAAGAATAAAAAATAGGAGACGTGTATGCAAAAGTTATCTCAATTAATTCATACTCTATTTATTAGTCAGCAGGCAAAATCTGCGGCCACAATTAAAACGTGTAACATCAGTGGTGCGGGTGTTCCAACTGTCGCCGCTGGCGGAATTGATTTGGTAGTAACGACGGCTGCAGGAACTACTCCCAGTGGCGAGTTCATTGCTGAAAAAGTTTGGAACTCGGTTTGGAATGATATTGTGGATTTTCAACTAGTCTGTGATGAAGTAGTTTTTGGAAAATGCTATTACGATACCTTTGACGGTGCGAAGATTTGTAATCAGCGATGTCAAAAGAGTGCAATTGGGATTGCATCAGATACCTTTGGATTTGCGGTAGGTCAGGGACGATATCCCGATAGACAAGTGCCAATTGCCGTTTGTGGTTGGGTTTTAGCCTATACGGATAAACAATATGAACCGGGCACCCCATTGACCAATAATGAAAACGGAATTCTAACTGAAATGACCGCGGAAGAGAAGCTTAACTATCCGGAACGAATGCTCGCGCTATATAAAAAACCAGAGCATGATAAATTTTTTGGAACTCTTAACCAAAAGGTAGAGGTAAATGGCCGACATTGGGTCAAAGTTAAATAACATTCTTAAAAATCGTCGTGGTATTTCGTTGACGGAATTGCTAGTAGGGGTAGCTCTACTTTCGGCAATTATTTTTGGTACTACACAAATGTACATTACCACGATGGGTGATATGCAGGTCATTCGATCCGAAAGTTTTATCGGTCCTCTACATTTAAATATGGATAGTTTGTTTAATTCTCAGCAGGCCTGCGCAAATACAATGAATCAAACAGTTGGCGCCTTAGCAAATGGTGTTGTTCTTCCTCAGATCCGTGATGGAAGCGCTCCTCCAGGGCTTTTGGTTAATACTTTCCCTATGAATGATTTGAATGCCGGAATGGTAGATATATTAGCACCTCGAGTAGCCAACTTAACGACCGTCGGAACAGATGTCACATTTAACATCGCCGTCACGTATAGATACAATAAGGGTCCGGGAACTCGAGACATTACACTCAATATTCCCATCGTGGGAGTGATCGATGGAACTAATCGGATAGTTCAGTGCGGAAGCGCAACAGCCATGTTATTAGATGATACGTTTATTCTTATGGTCGGCAACGAAACCAAGCAAGGTGATCTAACTGTAAATGGAAATATCAGCGTTGGGGTCAACGCGGGACTAGGTGGAAATGTAACATTGGATGAGTCGTTCCCAGCGGCATCGGCTCCTAATTTGCGAATGAATAATTTAGGAACCCCTTCAGACATTAAATTGAAAAAAGATGTTCAGGAACTGAAATTAGATCAGCTTGAATTGTCTTCAGTCCACGGTTATCAATATAATCTGAAAAAATATAAAGGACAGCACACTGGGTTTATTGCTCAAGAATTATTAAGAGTTCTTCCGGCGGCTGGTACTTTAAGTGAAGACGGTAATTCATCTATAAATTATATTTCGGTAATTCCTGCTGTTTGGGAATACCACAAGGAAGTTTACAACCAACGTAAGATGTTGTTAGAACGTCTTGATCACCTTGAGAGGATTGGAAAACAATAAATGTCAGTACATTCTCTTTGGCCTACGAATATCCAAATCGAAGATAATTTTTTACCAGATTCAGAATTTCTCAAGATTAAAGAATTTATGTTTGCCGAATTCAAAAGACAAAGAAAATTCCCCTTAATTAATTTTGATCAAGATCGTTTGCCTCCAGAAGTGGATACATTTAAGCGATACCTATTTTCAGTTTTTGAGCTTTACTGTCAATATGGGAACGAAAATAGTAGTCAATTTAGTTTGGGTAATTTTCAGGTACATCAAGTTACGAAATACAACGAAGCTATTTCTCACGAACATATTATGCATACCCATCATGACCAAGCTGAAGGTGGCTATTTTGCCATTACCTACTACTTAAATGTCGCTGACCCATCAGAAGTCGAATACTTAGGTGGGGAACTAGCAATCTATAAAAACGCGACATCGGCCGATTATCCCGATGGTATTGTGTACGTTAAACCCAAAGAGAATCGTCTTGTAATTTTTCCTGCATTTTTGAACCACGTGGTGCGCCCATATTTTAGTGATAATCCGCGAATGACAATTGCAATTTTAATGAACAAATCCGGAAGTTATAATCAAAATAAACGAATTAGAATTTTAGATTGAAATCTATTATTTGATCATCTTCTCAGTTGGAAAATGCCAAAAATCGACCTCGTTGGTATGAAGGTGTTTTTTTAAAATCATTTTGTCATATTCACCTGGGAAAAGCTTATCGAAACCAGCTAGGTCTATTTTTGAATATCCAGATTTTTTTAAAACATGATGACTATAAGGTTCGTACGAAATTCCCGAGTTTTGGGTCGCCCGTTTTGTAATTTTATCGTAAGTGGAGGCATCGGGGACAATAATAGGTTTTCGAGATTTGGCCTTAAAAAATTGGGGTAAGCTGCGTGCCATAATACGATAAAACCATATGATCGAGTTTCGATCGAGCAGGCCTTTAATTGATCCTTTTAACTGAAAATGATGAACAAAAATAAACGTTTCAAACTCGTCATATCCGATCCATCCAATTTCCAAGTCTTCTATAAAAAAAGATTTGGGCAAAAAAGGCTCGTCTTTTTCTTGATAGAATCTTTGAATATTTTTTGGATTAGTTAATGCGTCGAAACGGTCACTTAGTTGTGGATTGTATACGAAGAGAATCATATTCCAGGGGCGCACATTTAAAGTGCTGACTCCATAATAAAAGTCCAATGGTGTCACATAGCTTGTTGGAATTGAGAAATCATAGCGATGAAGCTCAAACGATGCATTTCGTGTAAACCATTCACAAATTTTTGGCGCCTTTTTGCTGTTTTGAATTTTAAGATCTGCAATAGATATCTGCTGATTAAAAAAAAGATTTTTGGATTCAACCTGAAAGTTAGAATATTGACTAAGAAGAAGATCATTTTTATTTAAAGAATATCGCTCTTTGAATATATATTTTTGAGATAGAAAATCCTCAAATGAGACTTTGGAAAACATAATCGTATTCGTCCTTCCATAGTGACGTGAAGGAAGTCTCTTCCTGCGATTTAGGAATATTTTGATAACTGACTATTTTTGAGTTACTTTTTGGCGCTAAACTTAAAAAGTCGTTAGGCAAATAGCCAATCTCTGATTTCGATAAGAAATTCAAACGTTCGAGGTCCTCACTAGAGGTTGAGTTTACAAATTCATAGGAAAGCTTCTGTCGGCACTTTTCTGAATTAAATAATATTATAGGGTGGGTCATTCCCATGAGTACGCTCGGGTGAAAAACCTGAAGAGTATAGTCTTCATTAAAACAAGCGAATAACTCTTTAATATCTATCAAGAAAAGCAATTGGGACGACAAATAAAGCACCGGTCCTTTAAAATCCCACAAATAGGGACAAGAAAATTTGTCTTTCTCTGAGTCGCTTCTATCCAAAGCTTTATGAAAATAAAGAGGGGTGCTTGCACGTCGTCGAATACTGCTTTCTAAAATCAAAGCGCTGAGTTTATTTTCCCGTAGAGTTCCAATCATTATTATCATTCAATTCAAATAGTAGTGCCGTTGTGGCAAAAATTCAAAAACTATACGGTGCATTAGG
>DDTZ01000094.1 GCA_002344565.1 Bdellovibrionaceae bacterium UBA2351
TTATTCACTCTTGGATCGGCGTTATTTGTATTCGACATTCTAACCTCTTTGGAATGGCTCATTTAATCAAAAAAAGCCCAAGCTATCAAGGAAAGAACGTGACACCCGCAGGATAGGTTTGTAATTTCAAACAGATGCGAACAGATTCAGCCTACCCATACCCACAAACGGCCGTTATTTTGGCGGGCGGCAAGGGAACTCGATTGGGTTTAACCGATCGTCCTAAACCACTTGTTCCTGTGGATCATCGTTCGCTTTTAGAAATTCAAATTGAATGGTTAGCGGGACAAGGGATCAAAAACGTATTTTTGCTGCTGAATTACATGCCTGAAAAAATTCAAGATGTAATCGGTGATGGCTCGCGCTGGGGAATTAAAACTCAGTATGTTATCGAGCATGACCCTCTTGGAACTTCGGGGGCGGTGGCGCAGCTTAAAGGAAAAATTAAAGACGATTTTTACGTCGTGTATGGCGATTTGTTTTCGGGATTTCTGGATCTTTCGGCGATGTATCGTTTCCATTATGATAAGCAAGCCGACGTAACGCTGCTGACTCACCCGAATGACCATCCCTATGATAGTGATTTGGTTGAAGCTAACGATGACCATCGTGTCACACATTTTTTAACCAAACCGCATCCTCAAAATTTGGTGTATTCAAATCTTGTTAACGCGGCTGTTTATATTTTTTCCCCAAAGGCGCTTTCGCATCTTGAAGAAAATAAATTTCAAGATTTGGCCCGCGACGTGTTTCCGCGGTGGTTAAATATCTTAAATGTATTCTCTTATAAATCTTTTGAGTACGTTAAAGATATTGGAACACCAGATCGTATTGAAAAGCTTCGTAAAGAGCTAACTTTCTCTAAAACACCGCAAAGAAAAGCGCTGAGCCAGCCCAAGCCCTGCGTATTCTGGGACCGTGATGGCACACTTGTCGATTACGTCGTTGATTTAAAAAATGCCGATGATTTGCATTTGAAAAAAGATATCGAAGTGCCGGTGAAGTTTTTAAATTCGATTGGTGTCATGAACGTTGTCACTACGAACCAACCTGGCATTGCTAAAGGCTACATGACCCATGCCCAGTTAACCGCTATTCATAAAAAAATGGAAACAGAGCTTGGCAACCGGCGTGGGTGGGTGGATGAAATATATTTTTGTCCTCATCATCCAGAAAAAGGTTTTGCGGGCGAAGTGAAAGAGCTAAAAATCGACTGCGATTGCCGTAAGCCTAAAACGGGAATGTTTCTTCAGGCTAAAGATGCCTACAATATTGACTTCAGCAAAAGTCTTCTGGTGGGGGATAGCCATCGCGATCGCATGGCTGCTGAGAAGCTGGGTGTTGGTTTTGTTGCCATTACCGATGGCGAAGGTAAAATCGATGATCTTCGTCCGAATGTGTTTGAAACTTCAGATGCGTTAAAACTAAAAGAGTTTTTTGCGAAGTATTTTAAAAGCAAAGGAATAAACTATGATAGTCACTAAAACTCCCTTTCGCGTAAGTATTTTTGGTGGTGGGTCCGATATGGAAAGTTTCTATTCACGCTCGCCAGGGGCGGTTCTTAGTTTTTCCATAAACAAATACATGTATATTTCAACTCATAAATATTTTGAAAATGATGAGTACCGTTTGAAATATTCTAAAACAGAAACTGTAAAAAAAATCGCAGATATTCAGCATCCTATTTTAAAAACAGCACTACAGATGCTGGACGTTCCCCCAGGAGTTGAAATCAGTTCTATCGCCGATATTCCGGCCGGAACGGGAATGGGGTCATCATCAACGTTTACAGTAGGCGTATTGCATAATCTATTAACTAGAAAGAACCAATTCGCCGATAAAGGCCGATTAGCCGACTTGGCTTGCCAGATCGAAATTGAAAAATTAAAAGAGCCCATCGGCAAACAAGATCAGTACGCCGCTAGTTATGGCGGTTTAAATGTAATTAAGTTTCTGCCTCACGGTGAAGTGAACGTCGAAACTTTAAATTTATCACGACAACGTTTTAATACCCTTCAAAATCATCTATGCCTTTTCTACACGGGGGTTTCGCGGTCGGCCTCCGACGTCCTGGCTGATCAGAAAAAGGGCGTCAGCAGTGAATCTGCTAAATTTGAAAATTTAAAGTCCATGGTCAGTTTTGTCGATCAGGGCCGCGACTTATTATTGCAAGATAAGTTAGAAGATTTTGGCAAACTAGTTCACCGCAGCTGGGAATTAAAGAAAAGCTTAAGTGATAAAATCGCAAATCCAGACATCGATGAGGCTTACAATAAAGCCCTTAAGCTAGGTGCTTGGGGCGGAAAATTATTAGGTGCCGGGGGTGGGGGATTTTTGCTCTTTGTAGTGCCACCAGAAAAACGTGAACAGTTGGTACAGGGTTTGGGTTTACGACCGTTTCCATTTGAAATTGAATTTGATGGATCTAAAGTTATCTATTACGAAGACGAAGATAATTAAAAAATTACTTAGATTCCAATTTCTGAGCCAGGGCTTCTAAACGTTCAATCGACATGGTTTAACTCTAGCGTAAACTCGGCCAAATCTAAACGCAGTGTCGCAATCGCTGTAAATTTTTTAGGCACTGTCTTGCCTGAGTCACAGTTTCATGGCCGATGTTTTCATAAAAACCACCTAAACCTTAGCTGCTTGGTCTGTACCTTGAATGGTCGTACCTTGAGGTATGCGTGTTAAATAGCCTTATCAGATACCATCTATTATTTTTCCTTATTTTAGGAGCCTTTAGTCAGGTAAACGCCAATGAACAATCCGCTTTTGAGTTCGTGAAAGCTCAGTCTAATAAGACGAATCCCCTCTATGGGTATTTAGTTGGCCCGGGTACTGAAAAACTTGATAAACCCGTTCTTAAACCGTTCTCTACCGATGGCTGCAGTCAAAGTCCCAATGGCTTTCGTGAGTATCAATTTGTGGAATGCTGTGTGGCTCACGATGTGGCGTACTGGATTGGCGGAACATGGGATGCTAAAAACCGGGCCGATCAAGAACTCGCCCTGTGCATTGAAAAAAAGGCCAATAAAACAATCAGTCAAATCTATCTCAAAGGTGTCAGCGTCGGAGGAACAGCAAAGGGCATCAATACATTTCGCTGGGGTTACGGCTGGGATGAGGTTCGTGATTACCGCGACTTAACGCCTGCGGAAATGGCGCAGGCGGAAACAATGTACGGCAAGAATATTTATAAACTTCACGAAATGCTGCAAGAAAAATCTTATGAAATCAACTTAGAGCTATTGACCTTGGATATGTTGAATCTAAATCGTTCCTACGATGACGAGCTAATATACTATTTCCTACAAAATAATCTAAAACGAATTGATCAAGTAACGTTTGGGCAAAAACTATTTATTGACGAAGGTTCATTTTATTATCGCATTCGTCTAAAAAGCTGCGGTGACAGTCCAGTGGATTTTAACATTGCTCACTGGAGCGCATGGAAAAAGTTTGTTCTTTATAACGTGTCGATTCACAGTTTGCCGTGGTCGGAGCTTGCACCGTTTATCACAGACATTCGTGATCCCAACGGGTGTTTGCGCTAAATATTTAAAACCACCTCAGGTCAGCCAGCCATTCTGAATCCTTAATAACTTCAATTTGATTTTGCGTCGAAAAATTCCCTTTAGCGTTTGCACCAGTTGTATTTTTTTGGTGATTTGAAATGAGTTTCAAAAAGTTTAAAATTTGCGCACGCATCCGCATCGCTATATTTTGATTCAATTAAAATGGGTCATAGTGAGGGATTTTATGTCGGATACGGTGATTGTCCTAGAAGGTGATAAAGAAAGTCTGAGTCTGCAAATTGGTAAGTTACTAAAAGAGCGACGTGTGGAGCTTGATATCACTCAAGTGGATTTGTCTAAATATTGTAATCTTTCACGAGAAGGCATTGGTAAAATTGAATCAGGTCATAGTGATATTCAGCTTTCTACCTTGATGAAAATTTCGAAAATTTTGGGTTTTAAAATCACGTTGGCAATGGAACAAGACTAATGAATCAACTTTTTGTTTACTACGAATCTCATAAGGTCGGAGTGATTCAGCGAGATCAAGATTTAGTATTTTCATTTCGCTATACTGACTAATGGTTATCAGGCGATGCACCAGAAAATTACTCAGCATAAATCTACAAATCGTGAACAGATCACAAAAGAATACGGCAAGATAAGTCTATTAGAACGAATCGAAGAAATAATTGAAGCGCGGGCGCGTATATTTCCCAATCAGAAAGCAATTGATATTAAATCGTAAATCACCCAAACTCATTTCCCCAAAGGCGCTTTAAAAATTCTGTGACCCCCATCACTTCAATTCCGTCAACGGAGCGGTGGACAGGGTCTCTAGAAACTAAGATATAGTGTTTAAATTTGGTTTCAGATTTGAGTTCTTTCAAGCCTTTCAGACTTTTTTCATTGAACCGGTCGAAACCTTTTATTTCTAGGGCGAATTGATTTCCTACAATTAAATCCACTTCAAATTTTCCGCCGACAGTTCTCCAGTACATCATAGATTCGTCTTTGTTGTTGTAGCCTAGGTATGCGCGAACTTCTTGAATTATAAAATGTTCGAAAGCTTTGCCAAAAACTTCAGATTTGAATGATAATTCTTTTCTGCCGGCTAGATAATTGGCTACGCCTACGTCAAACAAATACAATTTGCTTTTTGACGTAGCTTTACGGCTTTTAGTTTTTTTGTAGGGTTCTAATTCAAACGCAAGCAAAGTGTCTTTTAGGACTTCAACAAAGTTTGCAATTGTGCGTGGGGGAACGCCGGAATCGCTGGCTACTTGCTGATAGTTCAGCTCTTCTCCGGACGTTAAACCTATGACATCTAAAAAACGTGCGAAATGATCTACGCGGCGAACGATCGCTTCGGCAGTGATTTCTTCTTTTAAATAGAGATGTACATACTCTTTAAGATCTAACCATGGCTCGT
>DDTZ01000092.1:0-28309 GCA_002344565.1 Bdellovibrionaceae bacterium UBA2351
TGGCGGCGGGACGTAACCTTTTTGCGCTTTGATTACTATCCCATTATTTTGAGAAATTTGTAATTCATTTAATTTTTCAAGTGATTTCATACCCAAGTAGCGATAGGGATCTGTTCCGACATCTTTCACTTGCGTTTGTTTTTTGTAGTCGACCCGATACGTTTTGATCTGTTCGGTCACCGACGCCGCAGAAAACTCAGCTCGACTCCAATTTTTATGATACGTTCCGTGACATTCACCACAATTTTCAACGAATAACTGCTCACCCCGTTTAGCACTGTGGATATCAATCTGACTTTCTGAAAAGAAGTCTGTGATACGCGGGGCTTCTGTCGAAAAGACCGCAGATGTTAAATCACGAATTACTTTTTCGTTGTCCTTTATCCACGAGTCTAAATCTTTAAGGTCGGTACCACGCCCGATCTCATTCCATAAAATATTCGTAAGAATCGGATTTCCACTTAATACGCTGCCGTCACTCAACCAACGATTTTTGTATTTTAAATTCCACCACACTGCGGGCTTACTATCTGCCGGAGTCGAATCTAAATAATCCGGCCGCGGATGCTTTTCATAATTTATATTCTTCGTCGCCCACGCATCGGGATTTCTTTTTTGCAAACTCAATGCAACTTGTGCCAATGAGGTATCTAATCCTAAAGCGATCGGCGAAACAGCACCTACAGAACGTAAATTTTTCTGAACGTCACGATACAGCTTCATTTCATTGGCAGTACTAAATGTGTACATCTGAAACAACGGTGCCGGTGCTACTTTAATGGCACGAGTGGCACTTAGAAAAAACTCATTCGCCCGAGGAAAACGATTGGTCAAACCGAAAATAGTTTTACCAAAAAGCGAGCTTGAGTGACATACAGTGCAGCTCAACGTAAAGCCGGTAGCGCCGAAGCGATCCATCGTACCCATACCGAAACGATGATTAATAATTTTGTTTTCAGGGACATATACTTTGTAAATTCCTGTGGCATTTTCATCTGGGTAGGGATTAAGCCCCAACCATTTCATCAAGTCATCGAAGGATTTAAAAATATTAATTTTTTGAAATAGATCCTGAAGGATTTTGATCAACGGATTTCTAAAATCATTATCTAAAATTTTTCTTATTGGTCGCAATGGAGGTAAAATGCCCGTAACCTCGATCGGATAATACTGCGTGTGCCACTGTCCTTGTTCACGCGATGTTTTAAACTCGCTCACGGTTAATGCATATGGGTTGGGGCGCGGCTGCTCCAAACGATATTGCGCTGCCCATTGAGGATCGAACCCCCTAGACTCAACCTGACCATGCGCAGTTAATGTTACGGCGCTCACAAAGAACGCCAATACAAGACGACCGTGTCGGAAAAACTGAAAATCCTTTTTCATATAGAAAAATTGCACCGCACGCCCAGGGCATTTGTCTAGCTTATTTGCTTTTCTAGACCTATATCTGGGAATCTCTAGGTTACCTATTTTACTTCAATAATCTCTACAGAACGACCATCGGGATCCAAGACAATTGCCTTACGTCCCTCTTCGAAATCAGTAGGGTCTAAAATGCCGATGAATCGGTTTGACACAAATTGTTGATATTTCTGGTCGATATCCTGAACTCGAAAGGAAAACATATAGTGAGGTTGGGCATCCTGTTTTAGGTTTGGTTTTTCCAGAAAGGCGATTTCAAGTCCATTAGCCATCGTCCAATAATACTCTGTACCTAAGCTGACTTTCTTTGTTTTAAACGTCAGCCCAAGGCTTCCGTAAAACCGAAGGACATCTTTTATCTGCGAAGTGGCAATAACTAGGGACCGTAAACTAGCTGACATTACCTGATTCCAAAGGGAAAGCGAATTTCTGTCAAACACTTTATTTTTGAGTAGATTCGACCTCGTTTTTGCTGCTACTTTATATCCCACAATAGAGGCGCGTATGGAAAAAATATTTCTAAAAGACTATCAAAAACCACATTTTCAAATTTTAGATGTAAATCTCGAGTTTAGCTTATTCGACACCTACGTCACCGTAATACAAAAAAGCCGGTACTACATGGACGAACTCAAACCATTTTTTCTAAATGGACTAGATCAAGAAATTCTTGAACTTATTTTCTCTGAAAAAGACAATCCTGAAAAAAAATTAGAATTTAACGTTGAAAAGAAAAATGACGGCTTACTTGTTTCACCGGCCATAAAAGAATTTACTTTGAACATTAAAACTAAAATTAATCCATATGCGAACAAATCGTTAGAAGGTCTGTATGCCTCTAAAGCCTTTTTAGTTACCCAATGTGAAGCTGAAGGATTCCGCAAAATTACATTCTTCCCCGACCGTCCCGATGTAATGACGATGTACACCGTATCGATAGATGCCGATCAGAAAAAATTTCCGATTCTCTTATCAAATGGCAACCGAATCGAAAAAAAATCGATCAGCGACACTCGACATCGCGTGACGTGGACAGATCCTTGGAAAAAGCCCTGCTATTTGTTCGCCCTATTCGCAGGTGACGTCGATGTTTTAAAAGATAATTACACAACTCACTCGGGCAAAAAAGTAAATTTAGAAATCTATGCGGAAAAAGGCAAAGCGCCTCGCTGCAAACACGCAATGGAATCTTTAAAACTTTCTATGAAATGGGATGAAGACAAATTTGATCGCGAGTACGACTTATCGGAATATATGATCGTTGCGATTGACGACTTCAACGCTGGCGCAATGGAAAACAAAGGTTTGAATATCTTCAATTCAAAACTAATTCTGGCCGACAGCCTAACAGCGACAGATTCTGACTTTTTCGATATTGAATCCGTAGTCGCACACGAGTACTTCCACAACTGGACGGGCAATCGCATTACATTACGCAACTGGTTCCAATTATCACTCAAAGAAGGATTAACGGTTTTCCGCGATCAACAATTTTCAGCTGATATGACGGAAAAAGGTATTCAACGTATTCGCGACGTTGAAATGTTAAAGAATCGCCAATTCCCAGAAGACGCTGGCCCTAACGCTCATCCAGTACGCCCAGAATCGTGCTATTCCGTAGATAACTTCTTTACACCGACCATTTACGAAAAAGGCGCAGAAATTATTCGCATGATGCAAAATATTTTGGGTAAAAAACAATTCAAACTAGCTATGGATCGTTATTTCCAGAAATACGATGGTCAAGCCATCACCACAGATGACTATCGCACAACGATTCTCGATGAGTCTGGCTACAACTCGAGTTTATTTGTTAACTGGTATCAAAAACCGGGAACGCCCCAAGTGTCGATCACCGACGCTTGGGACGCTGATAAAAAAACTTACTCGCTAAAGATGGAACAAATTGATGGACTATTTGATATTCCTATCTTTATCGATTTGTTTGATCGCACAGGAAAAAAACTCGATGTTTCATCACTGCACGTTCAAATGAATTCAGATGGACAAAAGCTAATCCAATTTAAAACTCCAACGCTTGACGTGAAATGGGAAGGGTTAGACTCGCGCCCAATCGTGTCGCTGCTTAGAAATTTCTCGGCTCCTATTTTGGTATCTTGGAATCGTCCAATGGATGACTATTATTTCTTAGCTCAAAACGATGATGATACGTTCAACCGCAATGAATCGCTTCAGCTGTATTGGCTAAACTCCTTCAAGACATTATACACGCATATCGTTTTGGAAAAGAAAAATGAAGCCACTGAGGCCGTAAAACCTTTGACTAACTTGATGCAATCCATTTTAAACAATACTCAGCTAGAAGAAAAAGTAAAAGCAAAACTCTTTGGATTTCCTTCTAATTCGGTGATCATGCAATTCATGGGATTCTTAGATGCCGCTGGCTTTCAGAAAACAGAGGCCGCACTCAAAGCCTATTTAGGCAAAGCTCTTCACAGTTCCCTAAAAGAACAGATTTTAAAATTAAATACGGAGTTAATTCGACTAGAAAATTTATCTGATCACTATGATCAAAACATCGCCGCTAAACGCGAATTGAAAATGAATTTGGCTGATTTAATTGAGTCTCATGAAACAACGACCTACCCATACGAGACTAACAATTTCACTTCGGTTTTGTTTCACTTTGTGTCGGAATTGAAAGTTTTAAACGGCGAAGCTCGTAAGCAAGCCATCGTGAAATTCTATGAAAAATGGAAATCAGAACCTCTGGTGATTAACAAATGGCTACAAAGCATCGCTACCAGCGATCACCGTGAAACATTTGAAACTATTAAGTGGGTATGTGCAAACGGATACTTTAATCCAGAAAATCCAAATCAGGTGTATTCGCTACTAAGGAATTTCGGAAACAATCTTTTCTATTTCCATCAAAATAACACTCACTATGATTTCTTCTTAGAAAAACTTGCCGAAATTGATTCCTTCAATCCGCAAGTAGCCGCACGACTTGCGACAACGTTACAAGTCGTTGGCAGTTTGCCAGAAGATAAAAAGAACTACCTTGGAAAACTCATTCAGCAGATGACGACTTCGAACAAGTTATCAAGAAACTCATTCGAAGTATTGTCCAAACTGGCTTAGAACGAAAGGCTGCAGATAAACCGAATTTAGCGCGATGTTTGTTTCAACTGCGTGCAAACCAACGAACTGCGTTTATCACCTTGATATACGTGTTGAATTAAATGAAATTCTGTTGGGATCGCTACATCGCGAGTGACACGAGCATGAGAGATTTTCATTTCAAAACCCATGGCGCCTTGTTGAGTGGGTAAAATGCCTTGAAACATGTCGTGATTGAAATACGCCATTTTCTTTTCAGATGAAATCAGGGGTGGATGCTGAAGAGTCAGCGCTAGGCCTTGAACGTCTATGTCGACACGTTCATTTAGAGGATGAGCCACGTTGTTAAGGTAGTATACGTTTTTTACACGCACCTGGCAGCCCTGCCCACCAGCTTGAATACCGCTATAAACACCAACTTGTAAATGCGCCATAGCTGCTGAACCAACTAAGAATACGAGTAAAGAAAGTTTTTGAATCATAAGTCCCCCTTCATTGAGTTAATTTACAGATTCAGTAACGTGGGCGCCGTCACCCGTCCAACAAAATGAAGGGAAAATTTTTAAATGAAAAGAAGATGAAAGTTAATGTCTATTTTTTAGGCTGCATAGTATTTTGCAACACCGCAGGAGCAGGCAGCTTTAAGCGTCGATTGATTTCAGCGACTGTATTGCTGCTCGCAATGTCCAAAAGACTGTACCTGACCAAAACAAACTCCTGACTACCTGGTTCATCAAAGAACTCGACGACTAGCCGCTTGTTTCCTTTTTTATTAATACCGACGATTGGACTTTTATCCAATGATTTCTGAATTTTTTTGGAATGATATACGTACCGAACTTCTAAAATTTGATTCCACATGTCTGGCAATTCTTTGTTCTGCGCCGCTAACTTAAGATCTTTGATCAGAGCCCCTTGCATTGTGTTTGGATTGAGCGAGCTTGAATCCGATTGCTTATCGCAAACAAGACAGAAATCTTCTTGAGTGAGTGACAACCAACCAAGCACCGCTGCCCCGACAATAAACACACCGGCTACCAGAATTCTTAGCATTATCTTACTCCATTACGAACCGAATTGCCCACATTGTTATCACACAGACGATAGTTATCATTCATGTACTTACGTTGAGCATACAATTCATCGATACTCATATTAAACTGAGTCGCATCGCAATTGTTCGCTTTGAATGCGTTACCGATTGCTTGCGTTTCCGGTGGAATCAAATCCAGATTCCAGATTTTTTTGATCTTAAGCCAATTGATCAAATACGCACACGTGAACGCACGATTCGGTGGCAAATAACTATACGGCGTTGCATCCCCTTTTTTCATGTTCTCGGTAGATGATACCGCCATTAAATGCGTGCGATACCCGGTGTAGTTTGAATACAAACATTTTGTTCGCGCGTCCCATTTAAAACCACCTGAAATGTATACATGTTTTAAAGGAACAAAGTGATCAATTTGAACTTGATTCGCACCTTTGAATTGCGTGTTGGTATAAGGATCGTACCACGATCCCGACTGTACGTAACAGCGATTTGCCGGATCTAAGCCCACCGCCGAAGACGAATCGCGCACTAAAACTACCCCACGTGTGTTCAAGCAGTTCCCCTGACGTCCATCAACAATCCAAGTTCCAAATTGACGGTCACGATCATAAGGCTCTTTTGGAATGGGAAGCTGCTTAGAAACCAAATTCCAAATTAATAAATTTATCGTTTGTCCATGTGTAGGAGCCACAGAACGTACAGCCGCCGAAATAAGCTCGGCTGGGTTTTTAAATCCTATTTGTGCTAACGATTTATCTGCAAATTGATAGTAATAACTGTATTTCAAATTATTTTCAGGAGCGGCAGCTCCCGTTGTAAGAGCAAGGGCTGATCCTGTCGCCAAAATTAATGCTAGGACTGTTCGAAGAGTCATTACCCCTCCTTGGGAAATGCAGAATTTAATTCTGTGGCAACCGACCTCGAACTTCAATCTCTGTGCGCAAAAGACCGCGAGCGTTATCGCTTTTTGTTTGCGTATTTTTAATAAATATTTTTTCTAAGACGTGATGTCAGACTTAGACAAAGACACTCTTTTCAAAAATCTTGAATGTCAGCTCGAACAGCTTTGGACTCAGTTCCAACTCGGCACTTTAAGCAAAGGAGACGTCGTCAGTTTATTTTTAATTTCGTGTAATGACTTATTTCCAACCCCCAATTGGCTTGTATGGAGTCCGACGCGACAACATAGTGCTCAAAATATTGAAAGCTCTTTTTATCCTAAAAAACATCCCCTTTGGGCACAGCATCCATTTTTCAAAAAAGTTCCAATAGACTCGTCTTTGGGACTGATTATGAATCAGTCCCTTTTTAAAAAAGAAACGTTACGTTCTAGTCGGGGACTGGTTCATATATTTAATCAGCCCGAAACCGTAAATATCTTGGATTATATTCCAACTCCTCGCGAACTACTCAAAATGCAATCCGAAGGCATGAGATGCGTGACCCTTCTGAGATCCAAAAATTGGTATGCACATACATTCGATCATCGTCGAAATTTGCGCGATTTTGTCATTCATGACCTAGAACACATCTGGCAAATGTTTGCGCATCCCACGATGACAAAACAGCAGATCCAGTTCTCTAAAAAGCTTCATGAAATGACAGAAAATGGGCAATTTGACTTTTTAATTAATGATCCTCAGCACGTCGCAGAATTTAATTACATTATCTCTGATATGAATACCCATCCCGCCCATATGTATGCGACCTTAAAATCGCTCATATTGAGGCAAAAAATTCAATCTCAAGAAATCTTGACTCCCCTTATGTCATTTATCCCGGAAGATTATCTAGTTCTTTAGCACTTCTTGCCGTTTACCCCAGAAAGGCATACACTATTTCCATGACGGCGACGGCAAAAAAAGACTCCTGTTTATCCTGTGAAGCTAGGCAAAATAGTGCTCTATGCTCGTCGCCCGATGTTGTCCGTGTAATTGATTCCATAAAAGTAAATTGCCATTACAAAGCCGGTCAGACGATTTTTCAGCAAGGTCAGGAACCTTTAGGTCTATTTGCAGTTCAATCTGGATTAGTTAAACTTGAGGTAAACTCTCATGATGGTCATGCCCATACTTTACGTATTTTGGGTGCGGGCGGCGTGGTTGGGTACCGCTCATTATTTGCCCGTGAGCCCTATAAAGCCAACGCGGTGGCCATGGAAGACACAAACTTATGCTACATACCAAAAACTGAACTATTTCAGGTGTTTGTCGAACATCCTGAGGCGACTCTTAATTTTATGCAGTCCATTTGCAAAGATCTACGCTCGGCCGAGGAAAAGTGGGTTGACCAAATGGACAAAGAAGCATCTGAACGCGTAGCAGAAGCCATTCTGTTTTTACAAGATCACTTTCAAGACCAAAAATGGACTCGTAAAGAGATCGCGCAATGGGCGGGAACGACTCCTGAGACCGTTATGCGCGCCCTTTCCCAATTTGAAAAAGACGGACTTATCGAACAGGCTGGACGTAAAATTATCATTCTGAATCGTGCCGGACTCTATTCCAAAGCCGCACAAATTTAAAATAATCTTCCTCAAACATGATGCCCATCATATTTAGTTTCTCAAAAATCGACGAATCTAGTCGTGTATGGAGTTATCTCAGTCGCTTCAAAAATGTAAATACTGCCAACAGCCCAGTCGGAGTGAATCCGATTTTTGCTGTCAAGCATGTGAATTACTATTTCAAATCGACTATCAGTCTTGGATACCGAAATTAAATAATACTCAAAGCCTAAAACAGCGTGAGTACATGGATACGGAGGAGTTCAAATCCTTCTACAAAAATCCGAACAAAGAGTCTGAATATACATTTTATGTCGAAGGTTTACAATGCGCTTCGTGCATCCATCTTTTAGAAAAAATTCCTGAATTTAGAAACGATATTACCTCGGTCGACGTAAATTTTGGTCTATCTATTCTTAAGGTAAACGTAACGACTGACTTTAAAATTAGTCAGTTTTTGGAACTCTTAGAAGAGCTTGGTTACAAGGGCGCCCCACTTTCTGAAAATGAAAACCTCGCCGATAAATACAAAGCCGAAAACAGAACTAATTTAAAACGAATCGCCGTCGCTGGTGCCTGCGCGGGCAATATCATGCTATTCGTAGTTCCTGTATATGGCGGCTTAACTGGTCCATACGCGACGGCCTTTAATTGGATCAGTTTTGTTTTATTTTTGCCAATTCTGTTCTACTCAGCGATTCCGTTTTATACGGGTGCGTGGAACAGTCTACGTTACCGCGTAATCAATGTAGACCTACCTATCGTAATCGCGCTTTGGTCCGGGTTTATTTTCTCGACAGTAAATTTGGTTTTAGGCAAATCTGAAATTTATTACGACTCAACAGCTAGTTTTCTATTTCTAATCCTATCCACTCGTTTCTTAGTTAAACGTATTCAGCAAAAAACTTTAAGTGACTCTTCACTCATGAGTTTTATTCCTGTTCAAAATATTGAAGAAAAGACAGAACATGGGATTGTATCCAAATTATCCCTAAATATAAAAGTGGGTGACACTTTAGTCATTCAGCCAAATCAAATCATCCCTGCTGACGGAACACTCCTATCTATTTCTGCGGATGTCGACATTTCGTTATTGAATGGCGAATCTCTACCTCACACACTCGGCATTGGAATGAGTGTTCATGCGGGAACTCGCTGCTTAAATAAATCCTTTTTGATGAAGGTCGAAAAAGTCTCAAATGATACGGAAATTGGCAAAATTGTTTCGACTTTAGAAAATGATTCCCTTAAAAAAACTCCGTTTGTTACGTTTTCTGAGAACATCGCTCAATGGTTAATTGCTATTGTCTTTTCACTTTCAATAATTGCATTCTTTGTCATTGGCGCCTTTATCAATTATGATGAGGCACTGAACCGTGCGCTAGCGCTCATTGTAATAGCTTGTCCTTGCGCTTTGGCCTTTGGTACGCCCCTAACCTACGCCTTGTCTCTAAGAAAGGCTCGCGATCTGGGTATTTTGATAAAAAATGGAAATGTGTTTGAAAAAGTGGTGCAAATTAAAACGATATTCTTTGATAAAACGGGCACATTAACATCAGGGCAATTGTCAATCGTATCAAACTTCCCCTGCGCTATTGAAGACGAATGGAAATCGATCATTCTAGGTTTGGAGGGTAAATCCATTCACCCGCTGGCCTTCGGTTTTCGCCGAGCTTGGCCTGACACTGTACCTGCTGAAATCTTGAACCAAGAAGAAATTATCGGCAAAGGTGTTCGCGGCACTTTCAATGGTAGCGAGTACAGTTTGGAATCTAGCCAGTCTCGCGGTGAAAGTGGGTACATGTGTGTAAAGCTAAAAAAAGATACCTCAACGCTGGCTTATTTTTACTTTGCCGATGAATTGCATCCAGACACTAAAAATGTAATTAAGCATCTAGCCAGCAAGAACTACGAAATCGGTATAATTTCTGGAGACAAATATAGTATCGTTGAAAAAATCGCTGATGATATCAACATCAATAAAGATTTAGTTTTCGCCGAAAGCACACCTCAAAAAAAATTAGAAGTCGTTAAGGATTTTCCTTTTGTTTGCATGATTGGTGATGGCGCAAATGATTCATTAGCTCTTAACCAAGCGCACGTAGGTATTTCAGTAAAAGGGTCTGTTTCCCTAAGCCACAACTCAAGCGAGGTTTGCTTTACCCGTCCTGGTTTGCAGTCTCTGGTGGATTTAATTAATATTTCAAGACGCTCTCAGCAGATTTTAAAGTCAAACTTAACATTCGCTCTTTTCTACAACTTTGTCGGCGGTACACTTGCTTTGCTAGGGTTAGTGAACCCGTTAGTGGCAGCTGTTCTGATGCCTATTAGTAGTTTGCTGATTGTTTTAAACACATATAGAGGCTTAAAATGAATATCATTTTATTCATGATTCCTTTGGCGTTGATTTTTGCTGGTAGTTTTGTAGCGGCCTTTTTGTGGGCTTCGTCTAAGGGACAGTTTGATGATTTGGAAACACCAGCCCTTAGAATTTTAATAGATGATAAAAATAACAATACAAAAAAAAATGATGAATCCAATGAAGGGAGCAAATGTGGAGTCACTTAAAAACAACAACTTGGTAAAGGTCGTCTACGATGACAAAATCGTAAAGGCATTTTTACTTGCAACAATGGTATTCGCAGGAATCGCATTCCTGGTCGGAGTTCTGGTTGCATTTCAATTGTCCTACTGGCCTTTAAATCTGAATATGGAATGGTTTACTTTTGGTCGGATGAGGCCCCTGCATACAAATGCAGCGATTTTCGCATTTGCCGGTAATGCTATTTTCGCTGGTATTTACTACTCGACTCAACGACTATGTAAAACGCGTATGTTTAATGATACGCTCAGCTGGCTCCACTTTTGGGGATGGCAAGCGATCATCTTATCAGCGGCAATTACCCTACCTTTGGGTTACTCTCAAGGTAAAGAATATGCTGAACTTGAATGGCCTATCGATATCGCAATTGCGGTATTCTGGGTAATTTTTGCAGTGAACTTTTTTGGAACGTTACTCCGCAGACGAGAAAAACATATCTACGTTGCTCTGTGGTTCTACATTTCTACGATCATTACCGTAGCAATGCTTCACATTGTAAACTCAATTGAATATCCAGTCAGTTTTTTGAAGTCCTACCCGGTTTGGGCGGGAGTCCAAGATGCGATGATTCAATGGTGGTACGGACATAATGCCGTTGCATTTTTCTTAACGACTCCATTCCTGGGTTTAATGTACTACTTTATTCCAAAAGCAGTGAATCGTCCGGTGTATTCATATCGCCTGTCGATCGTCCACTTTTGGGCTTTGATTTTTATTTATATCTGGGCGGGACCACACCACTTGCTGTACACGGCACTTCCTGACTGGGCGCAAACGTTTGGCATGGTATTCTCGGTTATGTTATGGGCGCCAAGTTGGGGTGGAATGATCAATGGTCTTTTAACTCTAAGAGGCGTTTGGCATTTGTTAAGAACGGATCCTATCATCAAGTTCTTTGTAACTGCCGTTACATTCTACGGTATGTCGACATTTGAAGGTCCTCTTCTTTCAATTAAATCTGTCAGTCACATTGCCCACTACACGGATTGGATTATCGGTCACGTCCATGGTGGTACTCTGGGCTGGAATGGCTTCATGGTATTTGGAATGACGTATTTCCTAATTCCAAAATTATGGAGAACAGAAATGTACTCTAAATCCTTGATGGTGAGTCACTTCTGGATCGGGTTCACAGGCATTATCCTTTATTACGTGTCAATGGCCGCTGCGGGAATCACTCAAGGTTTAATGTGGCGAGCAATGGATGGTAACGGAAACTTACTATATCCAGATTTCGTAGAAACTGTTTTGAAAATCGTTCCTTTGTATTGGGTACGCGCTATCGGTGGAACGTTGTACTTAGTTGGTTTCTTTATTATGTGTTACAACGTATACAAAACAATTCAGATGGCACCTGCACACCAAGCTGATACAGAAGTCCTAGTTGCAGCTACTGAAAAGGAATCTCACTCTGAACCTGAAACAGGCCATAGACGCCTTGAAGGTCTAGTTCCGACATTCTCAGTTTTAGCTTTCCTAGCTGTTTTTGTGGGCTCGGTTTTAGAAATTTACCCATCGCTAAATTTAAAGCAATACATTAAAGACGAGGCTCCGGTAGCACCCTATACTCCGCTAGAAATCGCGGGTCGTGATATTTATATCAAAGAAGGATGCTATACATGCCATTCACAAATGATTCGTCAGTTAGCGGACGATGTTTTACGATTCGGTAAACCATCAACTATTTCGGAATCGATGTATGATCGCCCTTTCCAATGGGGATCAAAACGTACGGGACCTGACTTAGCACGTGTCGGTAAAAAATATCCAAACCTATGGCACTACAAGCACATGCTTGATCCACGCTCGGTGACTCCAAAGTCAATTATGCCAAATTATCCTTGGCTTGCTGATAACACGATTGATTTTATTTCGATCCGCAAAAAAGTTTCCGTGATGAATGCTATGGGTGTTCCTTATGACGAAAAAACTATCGCTCAAGCAGACGTAGTCGCAGAAAACGAAGCAAAAGTAATCGCTAAAGATCTAGCCGATCAAGGAATTACTCAGCCTGGTTTAGAAAGAAAAGAAATTGTAGCACTCATTGCGTACATGCAGGCTCTTGGACAAAAAGAAAAAAAGAAAGGAGATGACAATGGCAAAACTGTGGCTGGCTCACTTTAATGATGTCCCGCTAACTTTAGCGGCTTTCATAATTTTTATGAGCACTTTTGGTATGGTGCTGTTGTGGACATTTAGAAAAAACTCTAAACCGTACTACGATAAAATTTCGGAACTTCCTTTAAAAGACGGAGATAGTTTATGAGTAACGAAATGGATAGAGACACAGGTCACGATTACGATGGTATTAAAGAATTTGACAATCCACTTCCTGGTTGGTGGTTATTAACATTCTACGCGACAATTATTTTCGCGTTCTTGTATGTTATTCACTATGAATCAGGTTCTGGTAATACTCTGAAAAAAGATTTGGAAATTGCGCTTGCACAAATCGAAGCCGTTAAGGCAACGGCTGGTCCAGCGCCTTTGGAAAGTGAAGATAAATTACTTGAAAAAGCTAAGGATCCTCAATTATTGGCGGTAGGTGCCGAACATTTTCAGTCAAAATGTGCGTCTTGCCACGGTAATGAATTACAAGGTTTGATTGGTCCTAATTTAACGGACAATTTCTGGATACATGGCAAAGGTACTATTACTGATATGGTTGCAACAGTGCGCACTGGAATTCCAGAAAAAGGTATGCCACCATGGGAAGGTATTTTAAAAAATGAAGAGGTTCTTGCTGTAGCATCGTTTATTCATTCGAAACTAGGTAGTAATCCTCCGAACCCAAAAGAACCTCAAGGAACTAAAGTAGAATAGCTTATGGAACAGGATAACGATCAACAACACTCAAGCGCAAATTTAGGTTTAGATCCAAACCGGCTTTCAATGTTGGGAACAGACGGAACGCGTTTTCGTATCATTCCGGCAGAAATCACAGGTTTTTGGCAAAAACGTAGAGAGGTCGTTTATGCGTTTTTGATCGTTCTGTTTTTGATTTTACCTTGGACTAAAATCAACGGTGTCCAAACTATTCTATTGGATATTCCCAACCGCAAATTTGCATTGTTTGGAGTTACCTTTTGGGCTCATGATGCGCCGATGGTGTTTTTACTATTGGCGCTTTTCGTTTTTGGACTGACACTGGTTACATCTGTATGGGGCCGCGTTTGGTGCGGCTGGGCCTGTCCACAAACAGTGTTTATAGATTTCATTTACCGTCGTATAGAACGATGGATTGAAGGAAACTATATCGAACGACGTCGGCTTGATAAAGCCGAATTAAGTTTAAATAAAGCTTTTCGACTCGGCTTGAAATGGTTTCTATTCTTTCTTGTTTCTTCTGCGATTGCGCATTCGTTTACTGCATATTTTGTCGGTTCGGAATCACTAGTTAATTGGGTCTATTCTGGCGATATTTCTGCACATCAGACTACGTTTTGGATTGTTCTATTCATTACAGCCGTTCTTCTTTTTGACTTCGGTTGGTTTCGAGAACAATTCTGTATCATCATGTGTCCTTATGGTCGTTTTCAAAGCGTTTTAATGGATCAGCGGTCCCTGGCCGTACTCTACGATGAAAAGCGTGGAGAACCGCGAAAAGGCGCTCTTCCGCTAGACACACCACGCGGCGATTGCGTTTCATGCAATCGTTGTGTTCAGGTCTGCCCAACCGGAATTGATATTCGTAAAGGCCTGCAAATGGAATGTATCGCGTGCACGGCATGTGTTGATGCGTGCGACGATATCATGAGAAAAGTTAAAAAACCCGAAGGACTTATTAAATATTCAACGGTATCGGGTAAAAAGAATAAGTTCTATAAAGGACGTCAGTTAATATACTCTCTAGTGATAGCGTCGTTGTTTATTGTTCTACTTTATCTGGTTTCGATTAGAAAAGCTGTCGATGTGGCCGTTTTGAGAGCTAAGGAAACACCTTATCAAGTAATTGACACCAAAGATGGCAAACGCATTTTGAATCATTTCAAATTGCATTCTAAAAACCAAAATATTCACGATTTAAAACAACAGATTGTACTGCCTCCTGATTTAAACTTAGAAATTAAAACCCAAAGCAATCCATTTACGGTCAAAGCGGGCGAAAGCACAACAACCCATTTCTTTATTTTATTTGACTCAAAAATCTTGGAGGCGACGGGATCTAAAAAAATCAATCTAACCATCAAAACAGTTTCTGACGTTACCGATGAAGCAACTACGACCCAGGAAATTTCCTTAATTGGACCCAACCCAACTAAGGAAGGCATATGAATACCCTTCATATGCCTTGGGACAATTTAGGTTTACCATTTATTTCTCTTCTGATTTTAAGCACAAGTTTTTTTGGCAGTTGGCACTGCGCTGGGATGTGTTCACCCCTGGCCAGTATTGCAGCTCAAAAAAAACAATTGGCCCACTATCAATTGGGTCGAATTTTGAGTTATACCGCCCTTGGCGTGATCGCCGGTTGGCTCGGCCAGTTTTTTCTTTTATCTGAATACCACTGGCTTCAAACAGCCAGTATTTTCTTGCTTTCTTTCTTGCTGATTGGTTTAGGTGTCTATAGTTGGATGGATTACGAGAAACGTTCCAAATTGAAATTTAATTCTGTGATGAAGTATCTTTTTATGTTTCAACGTCGTTTTCAACTGTCGTCGGGGTTTTCGATCGGATTGTTTACAGGACTATTTCCCTGCGGCTGGTTGTACACATTTTTAATTGCCGCAGCGACAACAAAGAGTCCCGTCAGTGGTGGTATTGTCATGCTCTTATTTTGCTTAGGCAGCGTGCCAGCCTTAAGCGCAATATCAATGTTTGTTAAAAAGAATATCTCGGTGGCACCTGTTAGCAAGCGTCGTCTGAGTGGCGCAATTTTGATTATGGCTGGTCTATACTCACTGGCTTCACATTACCTTTTTGGCTTCCACATCGTTGATTCGCTTTTTGGACTATAGTCTGAATTAAGTTTCCCCTAGAGTATTCGAAACGAATACATGAAGTTTGAAAAACTACCCTTGTTCATTGGTTTAGTCGTTAGCTCCCTTTTAGCTTTCTTTTCGCATATTTACTATATTCATCGAAACTCTCCTGATGCGACTAAATCGCAAAATCCTTTGCTGGTCAGTTTTGAAACTCTTGATAGTCGCTACAACGATGTAAAATATCAAATTCGCGGCGCAACTCCTTCGCAAGCGCCAGTCGCATTGATCGCTATTGACGATGATTCGGTACGCGAAATTGGACGCTGGCCATGGACGCGTGAGCTGTTCGCGCAAATGACCGAAAAAGTAATCACTCAATACGGTGCTGCGAGTTTAGCTTACGACGTAATTTTTTCTGAACCCGAGCGTGAAAATCCTAAGGCGGATGAGAATTTTGCCGCCGTTATTGAAAAACATTCCGATAAAGTCATCTTAGGAACTTTTAGTGAAAATGAAATACGTTCTGTTAGCACCTATCAAGACTATTGCATCAACGAAGCATTCAGAGTAAATCAGGGTGACCAAATCGTAAAACTTAACGCGACTTTGATCATCGATGACGAATCAGATAAATTCGACGATTTGGATTGGTCTCCGTTTTTTTCGACTGTTTTCGGCGTGATCACGAAAGACGTCACAAATGTAAAACTTAAAAAATACAATAAATCTAGCGTCGATGAACTTCATCAGTTCCAACGGAACGCACTTAAATTGGAAATTACAAAAAAGACATTCGAATACTGCCAGGAATGGCTAACCCCAAATGACTTTACTTTAAATAATAAGGAAAACGAAGACTACTTTTCAAAAATTTATACTGCGATTTTCAAAATCCACAAAGACAAAATCAAACCGTCGGTCGTTTCTAGCGCAGCCACACGTGCTTCAAGAAGCCTACACCCAACGTTAGTGGCAGCAGCGAATTCCAACGGGGACGACTGGAAAGCCCTACTTAATCGATTCGTGCAACAAACAGTCCTAAATCCCATTCCTCAATTTGGCGAATGGACGCCTAATGTTCCTGCTATACAAGAAAAAGCTATGTACACCGCCAGTTTCGTCGCTGATCAGGATACCGATGGTTACGTACGTCGTTATCCTATGTTTTTTCGTTCTGGAAATCGTTTGGGTCTGAGCTTCATTCCATCGCTTGGTCTGCAATCCTTTCTTGTATCTAAGGGCTATCGAGCCGAAGTGAAGTTGCAAAAACGCCCCTCTTCGAATACAAAAGTTAGTTTAGAAGAAAAGCAAATTACGTCCTTCCAAATCATAGACGCTGACGACAAAAAAGTGATGGATATTCCGGTAGACTCTTCTGGCCGAATACTAATAAAATACTACGGAAAAAAAATGACACTCCCCTATGTTCCCGCAGGCGAAATTTTTTCTGAAAGCGACGAGATGTTCTATTACGTAAATCAGGTAAACCCAGCAACCAAACAAATCGAAGTTCGAAAAATCTTCACCACAAAAAAAGAATTTTTCAAAGGTCGATCGGTCATCGTGGGCGCGACTGCCATCGGAATCTATGATTTAAGAACAACGCCGCTAGAAGCCAACTACCCAGGACCAGAGATCCACTTAACTTTGCTTGCGAATTTGTACGAACGTGCCCTTCTAAAATATTGGCCTGACGAGAATCGCTACTTCCCTTGGGTCATCTTTGCCTTTGGTTTGGTGATTAGTCTGATTTGGTCACAACTTGGCGCGGTCAGCTCCTTCGTTTCACTATTTGTTACGATTCCACTCATCTTTACTATAGATATGCTTGTCTTTCAGAAAATGGGACTTATATTTTCGGGCTTTTTGTTACTGATTATTTTGGCCTTCATTTCAAACTTCACGATTACGTTCTATAAGTACTTCACTGAGGAACTTAAAAAGAAACAACTTAAATCTACTTTCTCTAAATACGTGTCCCCGGCGGTTGTTGATGAAATCTTAAAGTCGGATGAAAATTTGAAACTAGGTGGTCGTCGTCAGCGTATGAGCGTATTCTTTTCAGACGTTCGCGGGTTCACTACGATTTCCGAGAAACTCGCACCCGAAGAGCTATCACGCGTACTAAATCTGTATTTAACGCCAATGACTGACATTGTATTTAAAAATAAAGGCACTCTAGATAAATACATCGGTGATGCAATCATGGCGTTCTTCGGCGCACCGATCACGGATGCTAACCATGCGGAACAGGCCTGTCGTACCGCTCTTCAGAGTTTAGTTAAATTAAAAGAACTTCAGCAAATGTTTAAGGATCAAAATCTTCCCTACATCGACATCGGAATTGGCATTAACACGGGCGAAATGAGCGTGGGTAACATGGGAAGCAATATCGTTCAGAACTATACAGTTATGGGTGACTCCGTGAACTTAGCTTCACGTTTAGAAGGGACGACCAAAGAATATGGGGTCAGAATTATTATCAATGAGACAACAAATGAAGACGTGAAAGGCAAATTTATTACACGTGAAATCGATCGCGTAAAAGTAAAAGGAAAAAATCTCCCCGTCGCTATCTTTGAATTGATGGCCGAAGCAAAAACGCCCAACGCCGATGCTTTGGTGTTCTTACCTGACTTCCGCAAAGGTTATGAATATTACCTAGTGAAGGATTTCCAAAATGCTATTTCTGAATTTGAAAAAGTTTTGAGTATCCACGCGGACGATCCCGTTTCTAAAATCTATATAAAACGATGCCAAGAGTTTTTAGAAGAGCCACCACCGCCTGATTGGGATGGCGTTTACATTATGAAAACTAAGTAGCCAGTTTCTTATAAACAGACTCAATATTTTTGCGACTGTCGGACGCACACAAATGATGCTCTTTGCCATTTGTTTCTACCAAAATCAGTGCATGGTTTTTTCGATAAATAGTCATCGTTAGGTATTTATATTCTTCTATTTTAAAATGCTTTATTTCATCGATTCTGATCCGTTTACTCTCGACCGCAGCCGATTCTAAAAATAGAAGAGCGCCTTCTTTACGGCGAATTTCAATCCGGCGACGCCCAAAAAGTCGCTTTGTATACTTTAGTAAAAATGGCGCAAGTACTAAGGACGTAACAGCCAATACGCCTCGCCCGAATAAACCACCATTTATTCTATCATTTTGAAAAACCAGAATCCAAATCGGGTAAAAAAACATGAGCGCTAGCAGGGCTACAAGTTGAAGCTGACTAGACGCTGTTTCCCGAAGCGTACCGACATCACCACTCTGAATATACTGCAGGCGAGCCCCCACACCGGCGTGTCCCAAGAACGGGGTATTTAAATTTAAGTTTTGCTCACTGAGTTGAACAGAAATAGACTATTCCCGGTTTGCGAAGGCCAAATTGATCTTGTCAGCCGTCTCTTTGAAAAAATCTTTCTCGCGTAAGCTGATTTTCGTGAATTTTTTAGTCGAATTAAATTCATCCAAATGCTTGTTAATTCTGAATAATGGGCCCGCCGCTCGATGAGTCATAACAAGACCTACCCCATAGCTAAAAACTGTTATCAACAGACTGCTCAACAGCAAAACAATTAACTGATCTTTTGAGAGATTTTCAATTAACGTCAGTGTGTCATCCGTGATCATGCCCTTTGCACCTTCGGCAAATATGGTTAACCGATAGAAAACAAACAGATTACTAAGCAAATATAAAAACAAATTTAAAACGATTCCTAGTGAGATGAAGTTCAAAAACCTGATTTGAAAATTTGGTTCTATCAAGTATTTTTTACGAAAATTAGGCACACGTACCTCGTCGTTTTGTTTGGATAGTTTAAAGCGACGAAATTACTGACGAAATGTTTAAATATATATCGCATATGGAACTAGACTTGTATCCAGACGGTAGTCCAGCTAGATTTAATTATATGGAAAGTAGTTTATTCCATTTCTCAAAAAACGATAATCATACGGAACAGCGCTGGAAAGACTATAAGTATCTGTCGCTGCCTTCGTATTTAAGTCAGCCACGACCAGATGAGCTTGTGCCTTTCTATGGGTTTCCTGTTTTTTCAGAACTCACCGAAGAGCAGAAACAAAAACTGTATATCGCATTTACTCAATTTAATGCGGAAGTCGTCATCATGCTAGAACTTGTTTTATATGAAGGTCTTAAGGACTTTCAATCTAGCACTAACGATCAAGTGGTAGTCGAAGCTGTTAAGAAGATCCGATGGGAAGAGAAACTACATACCAAGGGTTTTCTAAGATTTTTAAAAAAAGAAACTCCCTTATTTCCAAAAACAAGTTTCATGCTTCGAAATAATACATGGTTAAAAAATTCTTTCTTAACGCTTGTGAAAGCAATTCCACTGAGTGTCGCCTTACCGGCGGCCAAAGTAGAAGCCTTCAGCGTATACTATGGAAAATGTTTACGTTCATCATACAAAGAAAATAACTTGTGGGTGGAGGTTAACTACCTACATCTGATTGATGAGTCTCATCATGTCAGTTTCGAATTCGACCTCTTCAAACATATTACGGCATCTGCGAACTGGTTTCAGAAAATTAAAATTATAATCGGAAACTTCCTGTTTATCATGATGTTACAGATTACGTTTCTTATCGGTTGCCATCGAATGACTAAATATGCTCTGCCTCATTTGAAGGGACGGAATCATGTTAAAATGGTACTGCAATTAGGCAAATGGATCCTTTACGGATTTGAGCCTTATTCCCAAACTCGCGAACTGATTCGCAACCAATTTGCTAGTAGAAATTTCTTCGCTAAATCCCTTTTCCAATTCATGCATAAGTGATTTTTAAATGGAAGCGACTGACTATCAAAAATTAGTTTTAAGAACCTCTGACTTGAAGCCTAGCTTGGCAAAAGGCGTTCGTGTGATTGCCTATGTATCGCTCTGGACCGTGTTATCAGCCTATTTGTCATTTTCGGAAAACACATGGATATGGCTCAGCGGTCAAGTTCTGTATGGATTGGTAGTTTTGCAATGGTTTGTTCTTCTGCATGATTTTGGTCACAATCACTTTTTCAAAAGCGGACGGTTAAATTGGCTATTTGGATATGTTAGCTCCCTATTTTGCCTAGTTCCCTATGCACCCTGGAAATGGATTCACTCGCAGCATCACACATGGACAGGATGGCATGATTTAGATCCAACTCAAGAATCCACTTTGCCAAACCAAGCGAAACCTTTGAAAAACAAGATAGCTAATATCTGTTGGCTACTGGGTATTCCTGTACTAACACTTGCCTTTTCGTTTAAAAATTTTTGGAACCTTCCCCGTTTATTTAGATTGTTTCCGGATACTACCAAACACATTCATTTTGTCTTTAGCATCTTTCTATTGATCGCCGTTTTTGCTGCTCAGGTTTATTTCGTCCCAGGTTTTCTGGCCGCTTGGGTCGTCGGCTATTGTTTCTTTCTATTTTTATCAGATCCACTCCTAATCAGCCAACATGTGCATATTCCTCAAAAAATTAGCCACGGTGCTACTGTGAATCCATTTAGCGTCAAGGAGCAAGATCAATACACGCGCACGTTGATTTTTCCAACTTGGGTTTCAAAATATATCTTGCTTGGTTTTGACAAGCATACTCTTCATCATATTATTCCCCGGCTTCCCTGCTATCATTTGAATTCCGTAGACTACACATTCTCGGGTTCTATTCCATGGCATAAGTGGCTAGTGATCGCCAAGCAGACACCGGCGGAGACTCTTTTATTTTCAAATAATAACAACACAGGACTCAACATATGAAATCTTTCGCAAAACGTATGTATGTTTTTTTTACCGAATTAGACCCGCGCATTCCTGTGGCTGCCATTCTGTTTACGTATCTAGTTTTAGGATTGACTGTTTTAGGCTTTAACCGCAGTCCACTGCAGGCCATTGTAACAACGATTACATGCTGTACGCTTGAAGTTATTCTAACCTATATTTTCAAAAAGAAATGGATATTTCCGTTAAGCGCCATGATCACCAGCTTTTCGCTTTCATTTTTGCTAAACTATAGTCACGATTTTCTATTACTTTTCATTCCCATATTTTTCGCTATTGGTTCTAAATATATTTTGCAATTCAATGGCAAGCATTTTTTCAATCCCGCAATGATGGGTGTGGCGTTATCCCTATTGTTCGCAGAAGATCTAGTAACAGCCTCACCGGCCTACCAATGGAACGGTATCGCGACAATGTCTATATTCATTGTTACACTAGGTCTGATCTTTGTTATTCCTAAAGTAAGTCGAACATGGTTAGTACTCAGCTTTCTTTTCTTTTTTTCGATTCAAACAGCGCTGCGTGCGTTTATAATGAAACATCACTTGCCATTTGAAACTCTGTTTCTAGGTACATTGTCGTCGCCAGCGTTCTTTATTTTTACGTTCTTTATGATCACAGATCCGGCCTCTTCACCGAAAACTAAGAAGGACCAAATTATTGTCGGTTTCAGCTTAGCAACGGTGGATTTATTACTGCACCTATATCAAAGCTATTACACATTTTTCTATGCCGCTTTGATCGTAGCCAGTGTGCGTTTTGTTTGGTTCCACTACAAACAAGCAAAGCAAAAAGGATACTTTGATTACTTTATTAAAGATATGATTGCGAGCCGCTACTACTTGCAACCCGCGGCAATGTTACTGATCGCTGGAGTCTGGATCGTACTTTACTCGCAGTGGTGGCGAGTCGACCGGGGCCAAGCTGAATTCGACTGGGCTTTAGAAAAAGTTCCCGCCCAACACTCAGGTTTAAATGCAGCAAATAAAGGCGACATTTTAGACCGCGTTGATCCTCGCGTGCAGCATGTTGCTAAGTGGATTCTGAGCGAAGCAGATTCAGCGTCGGTCGGCGACGTAAACAATGACGGACTACCCGATCTATTTCTTTCTCAAACTTTAAAAGACGCGGATAAGAAGTACATGCTGTACATCAACAAAGGAGATTTTCATTTCGAAGAGTTCCCAATCCCCGAAGTGGACGCTATTCGAAATAACCCCGAACAATTGGGCATTATCGCTAATGCCGTGTTTGTAGACTATGACAACGACAATGATCAGGATCTATTTTTGACTGTTGGTTTTGGAAACAGCATTCTTCTAAAGAACGAGTTCAACGAGGCTAAGACTTTAAAGTTTAAAGATGTCACTATTGCAGCGGGAATTACAGAACAAACACAATCTATCTCGGCAAGTTTTGGTGATTTTAACAAAGATGGTTTGCTCGATTTATTGGTGCTAAACGTATGGCCTAATAATTTTCCAGACTACCCCAAACCTCAGCATCTGAATATTTTCAATTTACCTAAACCAGAATACGAAGGTGATGTCCGCATGTTTAATTTCATGCACGATAGCTGGCACCAATCTAACAATGGCGGCGAAAACCAAATTTACTATCAAAACCCTGACCACACATTTACGTTAATGGATGCAAAAACGATGGGCCTGCCGGAAACACGCTGGTCTCTTGCTGTTGGTATTGCTGACTTAAATCTAGATAGCTGGCCTGATTTTTATATTGCGAATGATTTTGGTCCCGACGATGTTTACCTAAATCGGAACGGTAAATTTTTCGAAAATATTAAAGGCGCCATCTTTGGTTCCATCGGGAAAGATACCTATAAAGGCATGAATGTATCGATTGCTGATTTTGATCGCGATTTAAACTTTGGCGTCTATGTTTCTAATGTTCATCATGCCTTTCAAGCCGAGGGTAGTTTGCTTTGGAAAGTAATCTCTAAACCGGACAATTTTTATCCCGAATTTGTCGAAGTCGCTTCAAAAAAAGGTGTTCTAAACGAACAGCGTTTTGGCTGGGGAGCCAGCGCAACGGATTTTGACAATGATGGTTGGGTCGACATTGTTCAAGCTAACGGCATGGTGGATGATCAATTCGACAAAAAATTCGATAAATGTAAGGACTATTGGTACGTCAATGAAAAGGTGGCTCGTTCAGCGCCCTCGATTCACAAATATGCGAGTAACTGGGGTGATCTACGCGGGTATTGCATCTACGGAAAGGAACGCATTCGTTTGTATAAGAACAGGGGTATTAACAGCTACCCTCAGTTTAAAGATATCGCTAAGGACGTGGGCGTGTCGGATCTAAACAGTGCGCGAGGGCTAATATCATTTGATTTAGACAATGACGGGCGTCGCGATATTTTAGTCACTCATCCGTTCTTAGCGCCTACATTATATAAAAACAAACTCAGGGATCCTTCGGTTCGTGGACCTCACTGGATTGGATTCCAAATTGAGAGCTTATCGACGGAATGTAATCGCGAAGCCATAGGGTCACTAGCGACTTTGCAGGTTACTAAGAATGATGGTAGTCAATTTCAAATCATGCAGGAAAAACAAGTCGTCAGCGGCTTTGCATCCCAATCGGACAAACGCCTTCATTTTGGATTAGGTACAGACATTAAGAACGTAAGTGTAAAGATTAACTGGTGTGGTAAGAAATCGATGGTTTATGACAACCTAAAACTAGATAAGTATCACACTATCGTCTATGATAAGGAACAGATGGCCCACAATGCAACCAAGTGAATTCAAAAAGACTCAAGGTGATCTAGTCAATCATTGGTATATAGTTGCGCTCGAGAGCGAAGTTCCCGTAGATAAACCTATTCAGCGTTGGGTGATGGGAATTCCCTATGTCCTATTTAGAAATTCAAAGAAAATCATTTCGGTTTTTGAAGACCGCTGCCCTCATAGAGGCGCCATGCTTTCCGAAGGGAAATGCATTAAAGGTAATATTAAATGCCCTTATCATGGCTGGGAATTCAATGGCGATGCGGAACTAATCTCAATTCCATCCGAAGGAAACGACTTTAAACCTCGTGATTGGAAAGCCTCTCAAGTCTATTCGTATCAAAAAGATAATTGCGTTTGGATTTGGTGTGGACCTGACAAACCCGAAATGGATGTTCCGCCATGGTGCTTTCCAAAAATCGATGATGGCCGTGCCTCTACATATTTCATGATTACCGATTTTGAAAATCAGGTCGGCCCACTCGTACAAAACTTCATGGATGTTCCGCACACTGTTTTTGTTCATTCCAAATGGTTCCGAGAACGATCACTTATTAAAGTCCCTGCAACGATTGATGTCGGTGATGGGAAAGTTAAAGTGACCTACTTGCAACCGAATGATTCTATCGGGTTTATGCAAGCCATTGTAAATCCAAAAAAACAACCAATGTTCCACACAGATGAATTCATTTTTCCCAATATCACGCGTGTGGATTACCAGTTTGGTGATTACTATTTCATTATAAATTCGCAGTGTACCCCTATTTCTGAGTTTAAAACGAGAGTGTTTACTTGGATTGCTTATTACGTTGGTATTCCCACAAAACCCATGACTTCATTCATGAAATTTTATACTCGCCGAGTGATTGAGCAAGATGTTGAAATCATGAAAAACCACGTACAACATCTAAAAAACTTTGAATCTAGCACCTACTATTCTACGGGTGCTGACGAGCACCATTTAGCAATAGATAGAATGATTCAAACGGGAAAGACGAATAGGTCGGATATACTTAAAATGAAATATCAGAAAGAACGCGAGTTTTGGATTTAAAAGAATTTATAGATTCACATCCTCAAATAGCGGAGTACGATGAGTCCGATCCCTCATTGCACCAAAGCATTTTAAAGTTGATCTCTAAGCCGATGAGACTGCTCGGACTGTCACTGGCGTATGAGCGCAGCCCTAGCTTTAATGCTCTTTTGCGAGCACAAGGTCTTGCCTTTAAAACAATTATTTCGAAGCGTAAAAGCGCGCTGACGGGCTTATTTTCGATCTCATCGTCGCCACGTTACCTTGCTAAATCGCCTATTCAAGTCGCCTACCTTGGAGACTTCCGCATTGAAAATGATTTAAAAATTGCGGCGTTTTGGCGGAAAAACTATGGACGAGCGCTGGATTTATTCAGACGAGAGCCAAGTTTAAACCAGCCTCAGATTTTTGTAACTGCGATACTCAAAGAAAACAAATTGGCCCAAAAAACATTAGTTGATAATCCGCGCGGCCAAGGCGAATTTAAATATCATTTTATTAGGTCTGTCGAAATGATCAATATTCTTTCGGGACCGATTTTAGGTAAGCGTCGAAGAAATGTGAAATACAGTGTCCGTTTTGTTAAGCCACAGGAAGAACAAAAGCTAATCGACTTTATTGATCGCTGCGAAAAAGTAAAATGTCTCGGATTTGATTTCAAAGGAAACGGTTCTGAACTATGGCAGCAGCGAACTAAGTTCTTTCCTCAATTTTCAATCACTCGATTTCTAGTTGTTGAAAATAGGCAGGGTGATTGGATAGGCGTAACACTACCCTCCTCGCCGGACGACTTAAAACGAATGAGGCTACAGGCTCTATCGTGGCCGATTAAATTTTTTTTCACGACATTGAAGATTTTAGGTATTAGGTTACCGGCCGCGGGAGAAGCGATTAATACCCTTTATTTAACTCATTTTAATGTCCAGTCCGGTGCCGATGCAAAAGAAGTTGCCGAAACCATCTTGCACTTCGTTCGCAAAAATGGAATTTCTAAAAGTTATCATATGATTTCATTTGCTAACTGGTGGAATCACTCCTGGAGCGAGTACTTAACTTATTCTACGGCTATTAACTTGTATGAAGTTACCAGTGCCAGCCACGAGCCAAAACTAGCCTTTGAAAACGATCTCACTGCGCAACCGCTAGGATTCGAAATGGTACTAGTATGATTCATCAAATTTTAAGCTTAGTTTTCAATACAAAGCGCCAACAGTTTATCGAAGATTCCCATTCGTTAGAGCGCATTCAAAAACAAAAATTGGAAACGATCTTTAGAGCCTTGAAAGCAGTTCCCCACTACGCACATTTGAGATCTTGTAAAGATATACTGAATCTACCAATTACAACTTATTCTGACTATGAAGAACTAATACAGACCCAAATTGAAACGGGTCAGCCAATACTTTCAAAAAAAGTAGCGCGCTATGAATACACCAGTGGCTCAACAAAAAATCAGAAAAAAATTCCATATACAAAAAGTTTTCTAAATGAAATAAATGAAGCCTCTAGTGTTTGGATGTCTGATTTATATCATAAGTATCCAGAAATTAAATCCGGTCCTCACTATTGGACTTTATCATGGAGCCCAAATCAAGACACCGATGATTCCGAGCTATTTCCATTTATTCAGCGATTCTTTCTACAAAAAGTTTTGCTTCTAAATCAAAAAATCAAATCAACGCCGACATTAGAATCGTCTTGGTTCGCAACGTTGGTAAATTTAATCGCATGCCGAAACCTTTCGCTGATTTCGATTTGGAGCCCAACGTTGCTAATGCGAATCAAACGCGACATTCAGGACATGGCTCCTCAAATCTGGCGAACTTTGAATGAGGGAACCTGGGCAGAGTATTCTAGAGAATTGAGTGGGTTGCTGCCGGTTCCTAGGTTTGATCGTCGAATTGGATTGACTGATCTGGTTGATTTTAATGTTAAGGTTATCTGGCCGAATTTGACCTTAATTAGTGCCTGGGATTCAGCTACTAGTCGTTTCTATTTCGATGAACTCAAAGGGCAATTTCCGGATTTGAGGTTTCAAGGAAAAGGTTTATGGGCAACAGAAGGTGTAATTACAATTCCGTTTGATGAACAAAAAGTGTTGGCGTTTAAATCTCACTACTATGAATTCAAATGCGTCCAGACCGGTAAACTGATTCCGAGCTGGGAGTTAGAGAAAGATCAAATTGTCGAACCCGTGGTGTCGTCTTCGAACGGCCTAGTTCGCTATTTGATTGAAGATCGCATCCAAGTTTCTGGTTTCTATAACTCCGTGCCGTGCTTTGAATTTCTAGGCCGAAATGGAACTTCGGACTTTGTGGGCGAAAAGCTAACTGATTTGGATTTTCAAAACCTCCAAAAAGAACTACTTAAAAAATTCCCAATTAAAACAGTCGTTTTTCTAGCCGTCAGCGCTAACATTCCGTACTATCAGTGCGTCTGTCAAATGAATGAAAACAATCAATTTAACTCAGAGAATATTCAGATTTTTATCGAAAAAATTTTGCTTAATAATTTCAACTATAAAGTAGCTCGTGATCTGCACCAGTTAAGAGGTATACAGATTAGCTTCACAAACGATATGACAAAATGCTTAGATGTTTTAGCCGCTTCGTATGCGGCACAAGGACAATTCAAAGTGCTATCGCTCTATCGCATTAACAACGAAATACTGACCCTACTTTCTGACGTAACTTCCAGAGAATGAGTAGATAAAACCAAGCAAAACTTTGTTATACTTGTACGCTTCAACCGTAGAGTTATTCATTAAGTATGAAAGCGTTAACGAGATATTGTTCTTTTTATTTATATCCTGGGACGCACCCATTGTTACACCGTAAATAGTATCTTTTCTACCGGCTGTGCTTTGCGCGTAGTTTTGATCTGCATAATCTAAGCGCGCACTGCCTCTATATTTTGCCGACCACGGGAAAGAGTACGTTCCTGCCACCAAAAGTTTCGAATACGTATAATTCTTTCCGTCCGCTGTATTGGATACATACCCAACATCTGCGAGTAAGGACTTATCACCAGTTTGGTTCAAGAGTTTAACCCAGTTATAATTTAACGACATACGTTTTGCCGATTGATTGTCATCTTCACTTGAAACGTCTAATGACGACTTGTCTAC
>DDTZ01000092.1:28685-42026 GCA_002344565.1 Bdellovibrionaceae bacterium UBA2351
ATACGGAGTCACGTTCGAGTTAAATGATTTTGAAAAGGCTGAATGCGAGTAATTGACTGGCAAACGAAATCCATATTGCAATGGATCGGCAGACTGGATTGTCGAATCACTCTTAAAATTCTTATCCACACTATACATATCAGAAATAGACAGCTCCGCTGCGTACTTAGATTTCATTGTTCGGAAATAATAGTACGATAACGAAGCCCCATAGAGCAGACGATATGCATCCGCATTAGTTGCGATATTTTGAGTTGAAATATTCAAGACATTTCCATCATATTGTAGACCTGTATACAGGTTGTAGCGGAAAATTTCTTTTTGCGATTCTAAAAAAGATTCAATACGATCAATCTCCTCAATTTTAGCTTCTGCTTGTTTATCCAGCTTGGGATCTTTTGAGTTATCTAACACAAACTGATAGCGTTCTTTTGCATTCGGATAGAGTGCTTTTTGAAATTCAATTGTACCTGCATAATAGGCTGCTGGAGGGCTTAGCTCCACATGCTTGTCTTCTTGGATATCACTGAAATTCTCGAGAGCCTTATCCAACTCATTTAATTTCAAATGGTTTAAACCCACATAGTAGCGATGCTCAACAGGATCTTGGTTACCCTCTTCAGCCATCGATAATATAGAGAGTGACTTATTGTAGTTTCCCACCTTGTACAAAGCCACGCCGTATTTATAGAGGAACCCATCATTTTCGGGATCAAGCTCATAAGCTTTTTGAAAATTAGCCGCGGCGGCTGGAAACTTTCTTGAACGGTATTCTTTTTCGCCTTGGGCTGCAAAGTTCTTAGCATCGGCTTTAGCCTTTCGTTTAGTTTCCTCATTCTGAGCCTGCTGCTGTTTTAACAACTCTTCGCGCCTAATTGCCTCTTGAGCTTCAAAACTTAAACGGGATTGTTCTTGGATACGATCGTTCAGTCGAACAATAGTTTCTTTTTTATCCTGCAACTGTTCGGCGTTCATACTTTTTGTCGACTTAACTTCTTGAAGTTTTTTCTTTAAATCCTGACCCGCTTTGTTCATAAATTGCACCGAGTACGCCTGCCATTCTTTTTCGGTACTAAATAAAACGACAGATAAGGCCTTTTCGGTGGTGTTGGTGTTAGGCAAAACGAATGCGAACAGTTTATGACCTGTCTTTGTTTGAAACTCTAATTGTTGACTTGGGTATTTATCCATATTCATTTGAATGCGAAAATAACCCGTCAATACGCTTTTATCTTGCGCAGTCGGAATCAATTCAACCGAGGCTTTGCGCTTTGTTTGCACTTCAGTGACAGAAATAAACTGACTGGTGCTAGCCGATTTATTCTGAGTTTGAAACTCAATATAGATCGGTTGATTTTCCATAAGTGTGATTTGTTGGCCAAGCGCTAGCGCCAGCGACGCTGAAAAAAATAGGGGTAAGAATTTTTTCATCATAGATAATAGTGTAAACTATTATCTTGTTGGCACAATAATAACTTTAGATTTAAGCCTTTGTGTTTGGTCTACCTGCGGAACAGGTGGAGGACCAGGAGGCGGCTTAACAATGTTAGTTGGTCCTTGCGGTCCCATTTGTGGAGGTGGAGGACTGTCTGGACTTCGCGGCACATTTTTATCATTCGCCGCTTTGTCATTACCATCAATCATTGACTCAGAATTGCCCTCAGATGCCGGACTACGTCCTTGGTCTTTAGTGTCTTCATTTTTAGCTGTTGAACCTTTACTCGCGCTGTCTAAATCTTTTTTATCCAATTTTTTTGGCGCTTCTGGCGCCGTTTGACCTTGGCTTAATGATGACGTTTCACCCTTTTTTACCATCACTGGTGGCGCACTCGATCCCGGTAAAGAAAAGGCAACAGTTCCTTTGAAGGTAACAATTTCCGTTTTGCGAGAAACCTTATCAAACGACGTTAAAAATTGTGTACCACGAACACCAGCCACTGCCGTCGGCGTCTTAATTAAGTACTGACTTTTCTCGCCATCATATTTCTGTTCAACATTACTGCGAAGTTTACCTTCCGACAGCTCGATATCGACATTCTTCACTCCAGTAGTTGAATCATTTTCGTATTTATTGATAGTAAACTTCGTACTTGGCGACACATTCAAAACGTTGCGATCAGACATAACAATTTTTCCGCGTCCGTCTGCATCCGTTGAAACAGTATCACCGGCGTAAACCTTGGACGATACCTTTGCTTTAAATTTGCCTGTTTTTTTGGATTCAACTTCGACGTTGCCTTTAACGACCATAAAGATACCATGCAGTTCTTCGGCATACGTTTTAGATTGAGACACTAATAAAAATAGAACAATAAATACGTGCTTCATGCACTTATTGTAGCATTGACTGAATAAAAATCTCTATGAAATAGAAAGCGCTGGTCCTAAACCAAGTAGTCTAGTTACGGACAATAGTATGCTGTACCAGACACAGCCGTCTCATATCCAGATGCAGTTTCCATAACCAAATAGTTTGCACCTTTGTAAGCGGCTTCTTTTTTCATGTCTTGGATCGCTCCCTCAAGGTCGGGTTTAACGCTGATCGTTTTACCCTGGACTCGGCCCAAATTTTTGCATTCGGGGTCCTTCGGAATTTCGCGACTGATCTTGATACTGTCTGCAGACGGAACAATTGGAGTTGAGTTACATGAGATCAGAGTACCCACAGAAACGAATATAGCGACTTGGATTAGTTTTTTCATATAGGTAAGGGTTTCAAAATCTAATTTCCCTGTCAAATTTAAATTTGCTTTATACCAAAAAACAGGTAGAAGCTTAGAGTTACATGCATATCAAACTATTATTTATTGTTGCTTTTTCACTGCTTACAGCGTGCACATCTGACCACGAATTAGGAAGTGTTAAAAATCCTATTAAACTGTTTCTAATTCCTGGACAAGACCCTGGCGTTCTGGAAGACAATGGCAACAAAGTCGCTGCGTTTCTGCAAGAAAAATCAAACCTTCATTTTGAAGTCAAAGTTCCACCCAGCTACATTGCCGTCGTAGAAGCTTTCGGGTCTAACAAGGCTGATATCGCAGTCATGAACACGTTTGGATATATTTTAGCCCATGAAAAATACGGCGCCGAAGCTCATCTAATGGGCGTTCACTTTGGGCAAAAGAGCTATCAAGGTCAGATCATTGCAAAAAAAGGTAAGTTTAAAAAAATTGAAGAACTGGACGGTAAAAAATTTGCGTACGTAGATCCCGCCTCAACATCTGGATTCTTACTTCCTACTGAACTATTCAAAAAGAAAAACATTAAACCAAAAGAGTTTATTTTTGGCGGCAAGCACGACACTGTTGTAACTATGGTTTATCAAGGTCAGGTGGATGCCGGAGCTACTTTCCACACACCCATTCAAGAAGGCAAGCCACAAGATGCACGCAAACTGGTTCTAACGCAGTTCCCAGATGTGTTTGAAAAAATTGAAGTTCTAGCCCTTACCGAGCCCATCCCTAACGATCCCTTTGTATTTCGCAAAGATCTGCCTTTACCTTTAAAAATTAAAGTTAAAGAAGCCTTGGTGGAATATCTAAAATCCAAAGACGGCCAAGACACATTTATGAAATTATATAACATGAATGACGTCGTAGCTGTTACGGATGAACACTACGACGAAGTCAGAAAAGCGCTGCAACGGCTAGGTAAAACAGCGCAAGAATTTATCAGAAAATAACCAGCCTAGGAAAACTAGCGAAGCACCATTCGTTCACACACAATGAACTTTCCAGTTGATCCATCCGAAACTAATTTAGCTTCATGTAAAATGACTTTATACGTTTGCGTTTGCTGATCTAAGAATAAAGTCGCAGTAATTTTCTTTTGTTCACCGTTTTTATTCACAACGATTTTTGAGCCGAACAAATCTCCACTGCTATAATTTTGCATCGAAAACGATTCCGCTCGAGCGGCAACCCATTTCTTGTTTACAATCTTTAGTAAACTAAACGTGACCTGATGACGAGGCGAAAATAGATCTTGCTCTGTCGAGGTCACAACCAGTGAACACGCGCCGCCGATATTCGGGCCAACGCCGATACGACCAACCATCGTACGACCGCTATTTAACGCTATAGTATCCGCCATAGCCGTTACGGCGGTTGCAACCACTAACAATCCACTTAAAATAAAACGCTTCATATATAACCTCACAGACATTCCAGTTCCTAAAGTCTTAATGGCACAATCGGTGCCAGGTTATCTCGAAATGAGACACCCCGGAACAAGTCTCTCTGTAGGGTGGGTATGACAGGTGTCTCGTTTTAAGACAGCCCATCTGATATGCTGGTTACTATTGACAGGCGTTTGAGGTTATATCAGATAGCGTTTCGGCAGTTGGGCAATACGCAGTTAGGCTGATGGCAATACCGAAATAGATTAGGACTGTAATTACGCCTATTAATAGCGTCTGGCGAATGGCTTTAAAAAGAAAGATATCCTGGTCAGCCTTTTGGATCTTTTTGTAGAATAGCGACGTCGTTAAACCCGATAAAACGACTTCGATCATCAGAACCGGCAATTCAAACAGCAAGAAGCTCGTACCGTATACCAGAACAACAAAAAACACGATCACAAAGACCGCAATCAAAAGGTCATCTAAGTCTGACGTAAAATCAGGGATTTCCAAATGATCTCTCCAGCTACGGTCTTTCGATTCCGTATTTTTTTTAATTTGTTCGCGATGAATAGGAGGCAAATCCTCGAGGTACATTTTCCATGCTTGCATTAACAAAACAAAAACGACGTACGCAATACCCGCAGCCAGTGGATATCGGGTCACTAGTGGCATCTGAAAATACTTCAGCAATAGAAAACTTGAAAGAAAACCACATAGCGCTGTTATCGCTAGAATAAGGCGTGCATGATGTCGGAGATAAATTTTAGCAAATAATTTCGACATGAATTACTTAGCGAAGGCAGATGATAACTTATAGCGTTTAGCGAAGTGTTTGTACCAGTCTTCGTTGTATAATTTTTTATTAGGATGGTCTTTAAGCTCTGCACGCAGCTTCATATAAATGTCGTAATATTTCCAAGCCTTTGTGCCATCTTTGTCTTCGTGATGATCGGGCCTTAATGTCAACGTTCCCGTCTTCAACAAAACTTCTTTTACTTTTGGATTTTGATCAATTTTTGCACGCGTCGCGGCTTCGATAATTTCATAATATGCATCAGCATGCTTACCTTTGTATTCTATTTTATGACCACGAAAAGAAACCCAAGTAATCCCTTTTTCTTTCATTATGGCTTCTGCGGCTTTACCCGCTTTTAAGGCTTCAAATGCTGTTAATTTTTCTACGTCTTCACGTTTATTCACCCACGCTTGACTTAACTTCATTCGCTGATCTTTTTCATTTTCAGGAAGTTTCATCGACTGCCACAGACCCTCAAGGCTTGCGTAATCCGTTTTCAACATTGTAAACGGCGTCGCCGAAAAATTAGACAACAGCCCCAGTTCATTGCGCTTAGAAATAATCACTTCATTTTTGTCTTTAGAAGCCGCCTGAGGCAAGATTTCCCACGTCGGAACAACCTTGTCAGTCACTGGCGTCCACCAATGATCGGGATAATTCACGGACGCTGTAAATGCATTCACTGTACACAGCAGAACAATAAGCCAGGCTATTGCCTTCATAGGAAACTCCTACTTTTTATCTTTTTCGTTCAGGATCATAGTATCAACGACAGCTTTTGACTCGTAGGCTTTATCCGATTTAAATCCACGGATTTTTTTAGACGAAGATTCGTCACGATCTAACTGCTCTTTCATATCTATGGTCACGTCGCCAAAGCAATACACCTGACAGGATAACCGGCGACCATCTAAGAAATAATTAGTCCCTACGATATTGAGCTCCGTACGCGTCGGAGGGTTGATATTACTCTCACCTTCTACGATTTTAATTCTGCATTCTGCACAGCTTGGAACGCCTTTACAAATAGACTTAATAGGAATGTTGTTTGCCCATGCTATTTCGAGCAAACTTTTATCAGAGTTCGTATCTACTGTAATGTCCTGCGGAAGAAACTTTATTTTCATGCGTTCTCCACAATCACTTTAAGAAATTTCTTTTTACCGGCTTTCAAAATAAATTCTTTACCGGCTTCAAGGTCAATGCGTAATTTTGCATTCGATACTTTTTCGCTATCGATGCTCACACCGCCACCCTCAATTAATCGAGACGCTTCAGAATTTGTTTGCGTGATCCCAAGCTGAGTCATGAATTGGTTCAACGCCACGTCTTTGGCCGGTTTTACTTTTTTCTCTTCAACGGTGTCAGGCAAACCTTTCTGCACAAAAATACGATTAAACTCATCTTCTGCATTTTGCGCATCTGACGCCGAGTGAAAGCGAGTCACCAAAAACTTGGCTAAATCTACCTTTACTTGTCGAGGGTGTTTAGCACCGCTCTTGACGTCTTTCTTCAATTGTTCAAGTTGTGCGCCTGTAATATCCGAAAGCAATTCATAATAACGATACATTAATTCATCTGACACACGCATGGTCTTACCGAACATATCTTTCGGCGTATCGACAACCGAGATATAGTTATCTAGAGATTTCGACATTTTATTAACGCCGTCTAAACCTTCCAGAATAGGCATCGTTAAAATACATTGAGGTTCTTGTTGGTATTGCGACTGCAAGTCACGTCCCACTAACAAGTTAAATTTTTGATCTGTCCCACCTAACTCTACGTCTGATTTTAATGCTACCGAATCGTAGCCTTGAGTTAATGGGTATAACAATTCATGAACAGAAATCGGCGTTTGATTTTTCAGACGATTAGAGAAATCATCACGTTCTAAAATGCGGGCTACTGTATAGCGTGAAGCCAAACGAATGAAATCAATTGATGTCATCGGCGCTAGCCATTTTGAATTGTAAACGATTTCCGTTTTATCAGGATCTAAGATTTTAAAAATCTGCTTAGCATAGGTCTTTGCATTTTCTTCGATTTGTTCACGACTAAGGATCGGACGAGTCGTGTTCTTACCTGATGGATCGCCAATCAATGCCGTAAAGTCCCCGATCAAGAAATGAATGTGGTGACCTAAATCTTGGAATGTCTTTAGCTTATTAATTACAACCGTGTGACCAATATGAATATCAGGACGCGTAGGATCCGCACCAAACTTGATCAACAACGGCTTTTTAGTTTCAGCACTTCGTTTCAATTTCTTAAGCATGTCTTCTTTAGAAATTAAATCGACCGCACCAAAACCAATGCGTTCTAATTGTTCTTCTGGTTTTAAACCCAATAAGCTCATCGACTACCGTGCCATATCAATCGAACGAGTTTCACGAACGACTGTTACTTTTGTTGAACCCAAGTGAGGTAATTCACGTTCAACTTTACGTGCAATATCACGTGACAATAAAACGGCTAAATCATCAGTTACTTTTGCACTTTCAACTAGGACACGAATTTCACGTCCCGCTTGGATGGCAAATGTTTTAAGTACGCCTTCGAAACTATTGCCGATCGACTCCAGATCTTGCAAGCGGTGGATGTAATTATCCATTTGCGGACGACGGGCACCTGGACGCGAATGCGACAAAATGTTTGCCGCATGAACAATCCATGCTAACGCCGAATTTGGTTTTTCATCATCATGGTGTGAACGAATTGCATGGCATACGTCTTCCGACTCACCATATTTTTTCGCCCATTCAGCACCGACGATCGAATGGCTGCCTTCAACTGCGTGATCAATAGCCTTACCGATGTCGTGTAACAAACCCGCACGTTTTGCTAACTTTGGATTTACACCGAGTTCGGCCGCCAGCAAGCCAGCGATGTAGGCCACTTCCATAGAGTGGTTCAATACGTTTTGCGCTTGAGACATTCGGTACTTCAATGAACCAATTAATTTTACTAGCTCTGGGTGAATTTGATTTAAACCTAATTCCACCACCACTTGATCACCCGCCTCACGGATCGATTTCATGATTTCTGATTTTTGTTTTTCAACGACTTCTTCGATACGCGCTGGATGCACACGACCGTCTTCCATTAATTTTTCAATTGTACGTTTAGCAATCTCACGACGAATCGGATCAAAGCCAGAAATAACTACCGCTTCTGGAGTATCATCTACGATCAAATCCACACCGCATAGTGCTTCAAGTGTACGAATGTTTCGACCTTCACGACCAATAATCTTACCCTTCATCTCGTCATTTTGAAGAGCTAGTACGCTCACTGTTCGTTCCGACGTGTACTCGGCTGCGAATCGTGACAATGCAGTTGCGATTGTTTTCTTTGCACGCAGTTGTGATTCACGTTGAGTCTCTTGTTCGATTTCAGAGATACGTTTAGCCGCTTCCGCTTTAGCTTCGTCCTCAAGAGACGAAATCAATTCGCGCTTAGCTTGATCTTGAGTCATCTGCGCTACAGTTTGTAATTTGTTTTTTAAATTGTTTAATTCTTCTTCAGACTTCTTGTCTTGATCAGCAAGTTTCTGTTCTTGAACACGCAATTTTTCTTCGCGATCTTTCAATTGCCCCATGAAACGATCGTTATCGTCTTTACTTTTCTTACCTTGCTCATCCAGCTCTTTTAATTTCTTTTCTAGCTGCTGTTCTTTAGTACGCATGCTGTTTTTTTGCTTCTGAATTTCTGTTTCTAAGTTTTTACGCGAACGCGCTTCAAAGTCCTTAGATTTCGCTTCAGAATCTTTTTTGATTTTATTGGCTTCGTTTTTAGCCTTGCTCAAAATTTTCTCAGCTTCGATACGCGCTGATTTTTTTTGAATTTCATCTTTGTATTTTTTAACAAAGAATACGCCAGCTCCGCCAACGATCAGTCCTAAAATGACCGAAATTACTATTTCCATTTCTTCCCTCTATTTTCTAAACACTTACTTTTTCCGCAAATCAATGCGTTTAGTTTCAGTGATAATATAATCCATTTTGATGTCCCAACTGTCAGTAGGCAGCGATGTCTCGCTCATCTGGCAGTCAAAACAAACCCCTATCTTAAAACCTTTATAATTATTTAAATACCGATCGTAGAATCCCTTACCGCGACCAAGGCGTTCACCTTGAGCACTAAAGCCAAGACCAGGAATCAACATCACATGAATCGCATCTGCAGGCACCGTCTCGACAGATGAAGGATGACGAAACCCAAGTGACGACACATCCCACTTCTCCGCCGCATAATTTTCAACCGGAGTAAATTCCATTACCTCAGAATCCGGCATAGCCACAAGTTTAGGAAAAACAAGAGCGTACGAGGCAGAATGATAAAACGAAGACAAATCGGGTTCATCAGAGAGCGCGTTAAAACCGGCTATCACAGGAACCGAGCCAGCAGAAGTTGTAGAAACAGATTCAGTCAGAGTAGAGATGACCGTTTGAACAGAAGCAACAATGCAAGACTCCGCAGCCGCCCGAAGGGTCGGCGACTGAACAAACACTCGAGTCCGTTCCTTAAACTCCTTACGAGCCAGCGCCTTAGTATTCAAAGAAACATCCGAAATCAAAACAACCCCAAAAAGAAAAATGTCCCCAAGCAAAGCCGAAGGCGCATGCGTCCAGCCGAAGGCAAACGCCTCCTATAAAAGTTCTAAAGGTGGCATATGCAAGGCGGACTGTACGAAAAAGCGCGGAGGCGTGGCCCAGCCACGTTGTAGCGATTTTTCGTGCAGTCCAACGCAGTCAGATGACAGCTTTAGGACTTTTACTTCTTGGAGTTTTCGATATCTACGGAGAGCTTTAAGACGCGTTCTTCTATTTTTTCTAGCTCGCGGTGGGCCTTACGTTTCAATAAAATTAATTCTTCGGCTAAATTCAGCGCAGTCAGAACGGCTGCGTTTTGATAAGAACCATGTTTTGTTAATGCCAGAGACTCTTCCATCTTTTTATTGATAAAGGCGACCAACTCTTGAACTGTTGCGTCATCATGATTGGTTTTTAGACGGTAAGGAATGCCAGCAATCAAAAATTCAAAAGCGCGCGCCTCAACCGGCTTTGCTTCTTTAGCATTTCCTTTAAGTCCTTTACCCAAATCATTTTCAGAGTGAATCATTTATTCAACCTTCTTAGATATTCGAAAACTTAGAAATAATTATATATTCTAAATATTTAATGTCCATCAATTTATCGTTTCAAGCACAAACAAAGAACGCCTTGTGACTTCTTGTTTTCACACTTAAGTTGCACTTTTCCGCTTCCTTGCGAAAGATCAAGCTCAAGAACCAAATCGTTGCTTGTTTTATAGGACATTTCTGTCTTGTTCGGCTTCGTGTCAAGCCAGAGCGACTCATCTTCTAGCAACTTCACGCCCAGAAGATACTTTTGAGGCACGTCTTTAACGATATTTTTAAACTTTTCTTTTTGAACGGGAACGATTTCCGCGACATTTTCTTTATCTAACTTTTCTAGATAAAAATCGTAGTGAGGCACACCCTTTGCCCATTTTTGCAAACTAATCGTCAAACGATGGGGATCTGTGCCCAGTTTTGGATCTGTGTATAAAACTCGTCGATAGCGAAGAGTTGATTTTGTTGTGGGATATCTTTGATCAATATTTTTCTTTAAAACGTTTAAGTCGACATCGAATTCTATTTTTTCATTTTCCAAATCAGGATAGCAGTTCAAGATATTCTGATAGGAAATCGATGGAATTTTTTTCTTTGGCGTTTGCGCTGACACAAGAAATGAAAAAAACAAAACACCGAAAATCTGTTTGGTCATCTATCTATATTGGCAGCTTCTGAAAGATTTTGTCTATAAAATTATGAAGTTATCGTTTTGATACAGGAGCGATTATTTACACTCAGATAAGTCCCAACATTGTGACGACTCAGTGTCAACAGACCGACACAACTGTCCAACTCCATTACTAACGACTTTAAAATAACTTTTCTGTTCTGCGACTTTCTGCTTTTCTTCATCGCCATTTTTTACGAAATAGTCACACGAGTAGGTCCACTCGTATTTCTGATCTGTGTGTTCTATTGCGTTTTCACACTTAGGATCTAGTTCCTGATTTATTTTTTCGCCCTCGATAAATTCACGACCGATTTTAAAATTTAATTCTTTGGCATCCGATTTAACTTCAAGCATCGGTTTTTCAGTCAGATCCGCCGTGAACGTAACCTCATGAAGTTTCGCGACACTATACCAAACAGAATCACGAGCCACACATTTGAATTGCCCAGGAAGCTTAACACCGGCTTTAGCAGTCGCTGTATCCGTAACGACTGTGTCTGATTTTACATGAGCATCGCTAGCCTTAGCCGAATCTTCCGAGGTAGTTTTAGGAACGATCGTCCCAGAGAATTTAGTAGCTCGAGTCGAATTACCGCAGGCCCCGATAAACATCGAAAGAACCGATACCATCACTATTTGAACGAGCGTTCTTTTCATAGAATCCCCTACTACCCAGTTGTCCGGAAAAAAGTGTATCAATTCCTATACCAGCTGTAGGGTGCTGGTATTTGATTTAGAAATGCTTTTTATGACCTTTTAGGGAACACATTGGAAGATTTTTCAAATTCAAAATTAGCGCCCTGTCGTATACGACGTACTATAACTTGGTAAACCACCTAGGCCACCACTGACTCCATATTGATATGAACTCGTGCCATATATATTAGAATTTTGTATTTGCTGAATTCGCTGAATGACTCCCGCTAATTCCGTTTGCAAACCCGACATAGCTTGCGTTTTTTGCATCGCATTTTGATAGTACTGCATCTGCTGTTGCATCGCTAATTGCTGTTGCTGCATCTGAAATTGCAACATCTGTGGATTACTTGTTAAACCACTTAGTCCATTCAGCCCGCTTAATCCAGATAAACCATTTAACCCTGATAGCCCGCTAAGTCCTGACAATCCACCCGCTCCCGAAAGACCGGCTAATGAGTATGGAGAATAACCGTTCATCATCGATAAGCCGCCCATATTCATTCCGTCATTTAGATTCAAACCGCCCATCATAGTGAGGGCAGCAAGAGGCGATGACTGCGACCATTGAGGCATTCCGAATGCGCCTCCCATTTGCTGTTGTCCGCCCATCATAGCGCTCATACCACCATTCATCATCGCCGTCATTCCGCCGTTATTAGACATTCCAGATTGGCCTGCGCAACCAAAGCTGCCTTGACCAAGTCCAGTGTTAAGAGCTCCTAAAAGATAGGGAGTGGCCGCCATGAAAGGGGAACTTGCGGGCATAGGTGTGGGGAACCCCAAGTTAGCATTTGTGTCGGCCATCTCCCCATAGAAATTTTTCGTCGATGAATAAGCCATAAGGGCCATCAAAGAATTCGTTACAACGCCAGTAAGGTTGCTACCACCACCGCCTACGTTTCCTCGCTGCCCACCACGACCGCTACCGCCATTACCGGCAAGACACTCTAAACAAATACCTCCCTCTGTTTTATCTGTGTCATCCATCTCTGGTTTCTGTTTACGAGCTTCCGCTAACGCTGTTTTAGATTCAGCGATAGATTCTTTTAAAATTTCAATTTCTTTTAATAAACGATTCACATCATTTTTTGCGCGTGGATATCTGACCACAGCATCACGGCAGGAATTGCCATCTGACTTGCTTAACAAACTTTGTTTAGAACAGATGTCAGGCTTTACACGAGCGCGTGGATTATTTTCTTGATCACACACATTCGCCCACTCAATTGCTAACACACGAGGCTCGACGGCCTCGATGACAGAATCTTCATTTTTTTCCTTTGGTTTTCGATTTTCGCCAAACCCTTGATAATCTTGGCAACGATTGCCTGAATCAAAGTGATTCTTTAAAAACGTGAAGACCTCGTCATCAAAGCTTGTTTTCAATCCAGATTCGGATTTACGAAGTTCATTTTTCGCTTGCTGCAATTCTTTGTTGCGTTCTTGGCGTTGCTTTTCTAAATCTTTTATTTGATTGCGCAGTTCAACGACTTCATCTGATTCGCTTTTGGCTTGTTGACCCATTTGCTGTGGGAACGCACAACCTTGTTGCCCGCCCATCATTTGACCCGAGCCCCAGTTGTTCATTTGGGCCATCAGAAGTCCTGGCATAATTAGTAGCGACAATGTCAGTGCAGTTTTCATATGGACTCCTTTGGCCCGAGTTAACCAAAGGATAATCATTAAACATTGAAAGACTGTGGAAGAGACTCTGAATTTGTCGTATCAAATTGAGATTAAATAATCGAATCGACGTATTCTTGCTGCGAGAACGGTTTTAAATCATGGATACGTTCACCGATTCCCAATATCTTAATGGGAATTTTTAACTCGTTCGAAATACCAATGACCACACCGCCCTTAGCCGTGCCATCCATTTTAGTCAGGATAACGCCAGTTAGGTTCAGTGCTTG